>JAAFGU010000036.1 GCA_010365205.1 Aromatoleum sp.
TGGCGACAGCACCAGCCATTTGCCGAACAAACCGGCAAACCCGAACAGCAGCACCGCCGCGTGCAGTGCCCACAGCGCGCTGGCGCGGGTCATTCGGGCATCGCGCGGGGAATCCATCGATCGCGATTGTGACATCCTCGGCCCCTGGCGGCCGCCTGCGCTAGAATCGCAACTGCGCCGGCCCGCGGGAGCGGATCCCGGAGATCGGCGCCACGATGGCGAAACGCGCGGAGCGCGCCCGCCGCACCCGTCCCAGGAGAAAATCCATGCCGTCGCTGTCCTCGGCCGCCAAGGTCGTCGCCGCCGTCCGCAACAGTCCAGGCAACCGGGTCAAGGTCGCCGTCGCGGATATCGACGGGGTGCTGCGCGGCAAGTATCTGCACAAGGACAAGTTCTTTTCCGCGGTCGACGGCGGCTTCGGGTTCTGCGACGTCGTGCTCGGCTGGGACATGAACGACGTCACCTACGACAACACGACGCTGACCGGCTGGCACCGGGGATTTCCCGACGTGCTGACGCGGATCGACCTCGGCACGCACCGCAACGTGCCGTGGGACGACGGCGTGCCGTTCTTCCTCGGCGAATTCGTCACCCGGAAGAACGGCAGGGAAGTGCCACACCCGATCTGCCCGCGGCAGTTGTTGAAGCGGGTGCTGAAGCGCGCCGAAAAGCTCGGCGTCGCCCCGATGTGCGGGATGGAGTTCGAATGGTTCAATTTCGCCGAAACGCCGCAGTCGTGGCACGAAAAGGGCTGCGTACGACCGACGACGGTCACGCCGGGGATGTTCGGCTATTCGCTGCTGCGGATGAACGAGAATCGCGATTTCTTCAAGGCGATGATGGCGGAAATGGGGGACTTCGGCGTCCCCATCGAAGGCCTGCATACGGAAACCGGGCCCGGTGTCTACGAGGCCGCGATCCAGTTTTCCGAGGCGCTTGAGCAGGCCGACCGCGCCGTGCTGTTCAAGACCGGCGTCAAGGAGATCGGCGCGCGCTTCGCCATCATGCCGAGCTTCATGGCCAAGTGGAATCAAGCCTATCCGGGCTGCTCGGGCCACGTGCATACGTCGCTGTCCGACGGCAAGAAGAACCTCTTCTACGATGCCAAGGGCCGCCATTCGATGAGCAAGCTGTTCGAAAGCTTCCTCGCGGGCCAGGTTGCCGGCCTGATGGAATTCGCGCCGATGTTCTGGCCGACGATCAACAGCTACAAGCGGCTGGTCGACGGTTTCTGGGCGCCGGTGAAGCCGACGTGGGGAGTCGACAACCGGACGGCGAGCTTCCGCGTCATCTCGGGCTCGCCAAAATCGACGCGGCTGGAAACGCGCTGCCCCGGCGCCGACGTCAATCCCTACCTCGCGATGGCCGCGGTGATCGCGGCGGGACTCGACGGCGTCGAAAGGAAGATGAAGCTGACGGCGAAGCCGATCCATGGCACCAATCAGGGCGCCGAGAACGTCCCGCGCGCGCCGCGGACGCTGATCGAGACGACCCGGATTTTCAAGCAGTCGGACCGCGCGCGCGACTGGTTCGGTGACGATTTCGTCGACCACTTCGCCGCCACGCGCGACTGGGAATGGCGACAATGGCTCGACGCGGTGACCGATTGGGAACTGAAGCGCTACTTCGAGATCATCTGAATTGGAGATTCGCCGGCTCGGCCCCGACGACGCCCTCGTCTACCGCGCGCTGCGCCTGCGCGGTCTCGCGGAGCATCCGGATGCCTTCACGTCGAGCTACGAAGATGAGGTGCTGCGGCCGATCGACGACACGCTGCGACGGCTCGATCCCGACGGTGACGACGCGGTATACGGGGCCTTCGTCGACGGCGTGCTCGCCGGTGCCGCCGGGCTCGGCCGTGAACGTCGCCCCAAGAACCGCCACAAGGCCACGGTGTTCGGCATGTACGTTGCTCCCGAGTACGGCAGGCGCGGCGTCGGCGCCGACCTCGTTCGCCATCTCATCGTCGTGGCGCGGCACGAGGCCGGAGTGGAGCAGTTGGTGCTGACTGTCACCGAAACCAACGCCGCGGCCCGGGGTCTTTATGAAAGGCTCGGCTTTCGTGCGTTCGGCGTCGAGCCCCGGGCGATCCGAATCGGCGACACCTATTTCGGCAAGACCCACATGATCCTTTTTTTGGACCGACCATGACCATCGTCCGCTTCAGTTTTCCCACCACCATCCATTTCGGCCCCGGCGCGCGCAAGCTCGTCGCCGACCATCTGAAAGCGCAAGGCGTGACGCGCCCGCTGATCGTGACCGACCGCGGCATCGCGCTGCTGCCGCTGCTGAAGGCGTTTTTCGCCGACCTGCCCGGACTCGACGTCGCCGTCTACTCGGAGATCTGGGGCAACCCGGTGCGAAGCCAGGTGAACAACGGCGTCGCCGCGTTCAAGACGCACCGGGCCGATGCGGTGATCGGCCTCGGAGGCGGCGCGGCGCTCGACGTGGCCAAGGCCATCGCGCTGATGGCAAACCATCCGGGCGACATCCTCGAATACGCGTGGGATCACCCACAGGTGCGGGCCATCGACCGCGCGATGCCCTACTTCGTCGCCCTGCCGACGACGGCCGGCACCGGCTCGGAAGTCGGCCGCTCGTCGGTCGTGTCTGACGATACGACGCACATCAAGAAGATCGTCTTCTCGCCACAGCTGCTGGCGAAATGCGTATTTGCCGATCCGGAACTCACGCTCGATCTGCCGCCCGCAATCACCGCGGCGACCGGCATGGACGCGCTGACCCACAACGTCGAGTCTTATCTGTCGCCCGAATACCACCCGCTTTGCGACGGCATCGCGCTCGAAGGCGTGCGTATCGCCGCCCGAGCGCTGCCACTCGCCGTAAGCGACGGCAAGAACCTGCAGGCGCGCAGCGACATGCTGATGAGCTCGATGATGGGCGCGATCGCGTTCCAGAAGGATCTCGGCGCCGTGCACTCCTGTGCGCATGCGCTGTCGACGATTGCCGACCTCCATCACGGTCTGGCCAACGGCATCATGATCGACCACGTGATGCGCTTCAACCTGCCCTCTGCCACCGCCAAGATGGCCGAACTCGCGCGGGTGGCCGGCGTGCGCGGCGCCATCGGCATGTCCGAGGCGGCGGCTGCGAACGCGTTCATCGACTGGCTCGCCCGGATGAAGGCCGATCTCGGCATTCCCGCCACGCTCGGGGCGATGAAGTCGGCGCGACCGGTGACGACGGCGGACATCCCGGCGCTGGTCGACGTCGCGATCAACGACACCTGCCACCAGACGAACCCGCGCAAGTGCACGCGCGAGGATTTCGAGCGGATCTTTGCGGCCGCCATCTGAATGCCATGCTGAAAAGAACGCCATGCTGAAAATCGGCATCGCCGCCTGCTTTTTCCATGCGGATCCCGCGCGCCCGATCTTCAAGGGCATGACGCTGCAATACATCGAACAGAACGTCGCGCACTGGCTGATGCAGCGCGACGTGCTGGCGTTCATGGTGCCGTCGCCCGAGGGCAGCACCCGGCGGCCCGGCAGCCGTGCGACGGTGGAAGCCTATGCAGAAGAACTCGACGGCCTCGTGCTGATGGGTGGGTCGGACGTGTGTCCGGAAACCTACGGCGAAAAGGCGCTGAAACCGGAATGGAACGGCGACCGCATCCGCGACGACTACGAGATCGCACTGTTGCGCGCGTTCATCGCCCGGCGCAAGCCCGTGCTGGGCGTGTGCCGCGGCGCGCAGGTGATCAACGTCGCCATGGGCGGCACGCTTTACCAGGATCTCGGCACGCAGGCGCCCTTCGCGTTGAATCATCGCAACTGGGCGATCTACGAGGACAACTGCCACGCGACATCGCTGGTCGCCGGCAGCAGCCTCGCGCGCTTGTATCCCAAGGGGGACCTCGTCAAGACCAATTCGATCCACCATCAGGCGGTGAAGGACCTCGGGGGCGACCTCGCCGTCGAAGCGTGGTCCGAGCCCGACCGCATCGTCGAGGCCATCCGCTGGAACGGGCCGTCGTATGTGTTCGGCGTGCAATGGCACCCCGAGTTTCACGACACGGAAAACCCCTCCTTCATCGACGACACGCCGATCCTCGACGATTTCCTTACCCACGCCGCGCAGCACAAGGACGCCGCCTACGCGCTTTGATCCCGGAGCTTCAATGAAGATCATGAATCCCGCCACCGGCGCCGTCATCGCCGACGTCTCCGCCGAGAACAGCACCGCGGTTCGCCGCAAGTACGAACTCGCGCGCGCCGGTCAGGCACGGTGGGCGAAAACGCCGATTCGAAAGCGTCTGGAGACGATCGCCGCGTTCCGCGCGCGGATCGTCGCGCTGCACGAGACGCTGGCGCGCACGCTGACGCAGGAGGTCGGCAAGCCGATTCGCCAGTCGCGCAACGAATTGAATGGCGTGCTCGGGCGGATCGATTTTTTCCTCGCCGAATCGGCGAAGAGCCTGCGCGAGGAAAAGGTGTTCGCCGATGCGTCGCAGAAACTCGAAGAGCGGATCACGCACGATCCGCTGGGCGTCGTCGCCAACATCTCGGCGTGGAACTACCCGTACTTCGTCGGCAGCAACGTGTTCGTTCCGGCGCTCATCGCCGGAAACGCGGTGCTGTACAAGCCCTCGGAGTACGCGACGCTCACCGGCCTGCACATCGCCGACATGCTGCACGACGCCGGCGTGCCGCGAGACGTGTTCGTGGCGGTCGTCGGCGACGGCGCAACCGGCGCGGCACTGCTGCGCCAACCGGTGGACGGCGTATTCTTCACCGGCTCCTATCCCACCGGCGCACGCATCGCCGCCGCCGCCGGCAAGCGGATGATCAAGGTCCAGCTCGAACTGGGCGGCAAGGATCCGATCTACGTTTGTGAGGACGTCGACGTCAAGAGCGCCGCCGCGGGTGTGGCCGACGGCGCGTTCTACAACACCGGCCAATCCTGCTGTTCGGTCGAGCGCATCTACGTCCACGATTCGATCTACGACGCCTTCGTCGCCGCGTTCATCGCCGCGGTCAAGGGATACAAACTCGGCGATCCAATGGACGATGCGACCTACATCGGCGCGATCACGCGGCGACCGCAGCTCGACGTGCTCAGGAAACAGGTCGCCGACGCGAAGAGGAAAGGCGCCAAGCTTCTCACCGGAGGCAGCGTCGTCCGCGGCAAGGGCAACTGGTTCGAACCGACGGTCTTCGGCGACGTCGACCACTCGATGCTGCTGATGAAGGACGAGAGCTTCGGCCCGATCATCGGCATCCAGAGCGTCGCCGATGACGAAGCGGCAGTCGACCTGATGAACGACACCGAGTACGGCCTGACCGCCGGCGTCTACACGCAGGACGAGCGGCGCGCGAAGAGAATCCTCGCGCAGGTGCACGCCGGCAGCGTCTACTGGAACTGCTGCGACCGGGTCAGTCCGCGGCTGCCGTGGACCGGCGTCGGTCACTCCGGGATCGGCGTCACGCTGTCGACCTACGGCATCCAGACGTTCACGCGGCCGAAGGCGTGGCATTTGCGCAGCGCATGAGGCGCTGAAGAAATCATGGCGGTTCATCCGGGATTCCCGAGGTCGCCCTATGCGGAGCTGTTGCCGGAGCAACGCTGGTTTCCCGCGGCCGAAGATCTGCGATCGACCGCGTATGAAAAGCTCGTCCCGCCGCTGGTCGCCATCATCCGTCGCGAGGTCAAGGCGTGGCGCGACGCGAGCTATGCAGGAGCGACACCGACGACAAGGGCGCTGCTTCGGTGGTGGTTCGACACCGAGCATCTGACCGAGGGCGGGGATGGGACGCTCACGCCCTTCCGCTACTACTTCGCCCAGCGCGAGGCGGTCGAAACTGTTCTGTGGCTGCACGACGTCCGGCAGGTCCGGGACAAGTTCGACCTCATGCGCTTCGACAGCTCCGGCGCGGTCTCGGCGGGCATGTTCGACGAAGCCTGGCCGCGATACGTTCTCAAGCTCGCCACAGGCGCCGGCAAGACCAAGGTGCTGTCGCTGCTGATCGCCTGGAGCTATTTCCACCGGCTGTACGAGCCGGGGTCCACACTTGCGCGCAACTGCCTGCTCGTCGCGCCCAACATCATCGTCCTCGATCGCCTGCGGCACGATTTCGACGGGCTTCGTATCTTCTTCAACGATCCGATTTTGCCGGACAACGGCTATGACGGGAGGAACTGGCGCGACGATTTCCAGATGACGCTGCATGTGCAGGACGACGTGCGGGTCCAGCGCAACACGGGCAACCTGTTCCTGACCAACGTCCATCGCCTCTTTCTCGGCGATGTCCGCGACCCTTCGCTCGACGACGAGGATCTGCGCGACTACTTCCTCGCTCCGTTCGGTCCGAAGCCGGTCGGCGGGACGAACGAGAGCCGCACCGACCTGGGCGAGATCATTCGCGAAATCGACGAGCTTGCGGTCTTCAATGACGAGGCGCACCACATCCACGACCCGCGGATGGCGTGGTTCAAGAGCATCCAGGACGTCCATCACCGGATGCTGCAAAAGGACGGCCGGCTCTCGATTCAGGTCGACGTGACGGCCACGCCACGCCACGACAACGGCGCGATCTTCGTGCAGACCGTGTCCGACTACCCGCTGGTGGAGGCGATCCACCAGAACGTCGTCAAGCATCCGGTACTCCCCGACGCTCCCAGCCGGGCGCGGCTCACCGAGCAGCAGAGCGCGATTTTCGCCGAGCGCTACGCCGACTATCTTCAACTCGGCGTCGAGGAGTGGCGCAAGAGCGCTGCCGAGCACAAGGCGACCGGCAAGAAGGCGGTGCTGTTCGTCATGGTCGACGACACGCGCAATTGCGACGAGGTCGGCAAGCATTTGGAAAAGACTTGCCCGGAACTGCAGGGCGCGGTACTGGTGATCCACACCAAGAACAATGGCGACATTTCCGAAGCGGCGTCCGGCAAGAGCAAGGAAGAATTGGAAATTCTGCGCAAGGCCGCCAACGAAATCGACGGCTGGTCGAGTCCGTACCGGGCGATCGTGTCGGTTCTGGTACTCAAGGAAGGTTGGGACGTGCGCAACGTCACGACGATTGTCGGGCTGCGCGCTTATTCCTCCAAGGCGAACATCCTGCCCGAGCAGACGCTGGGACGCGGCCTGCGGCGAATGTACTTTGGCTCCGATGCGAGCGAAACCGTTTCCGTCATGGGCACGCCTGCCTTCATGGATTTTGTCGAATCGATCCAGAGCGAAGGCGTTGTCCTGGAGCGCGTGCCGATGGGGGGCGGTGCTGCGCGCGACGAGTCCCTCGTGGTCGAAGTCGATACGGCCGACAGCACCAAGGACATCGAGGCCCTCGACATCGAGATTCCGCGCATGACGCGTCGCTACGCCCGCGATCACAAGGAACTGGATCAGCTCGATGTGGCGACCTTGGCGCCGGCGCGCCTTCCAATCAAGCCGTTCACGCTCGAGGAAACGCGCGAGATCATCTTCAAGACGATGCTCGACGGCGAGATCCACCATACCATCCAGCTCGACGGCGCCGGCCCGGCCGACTACCGGTCGGTCGTCGGCTTCTTCACGCGGCAAATCCTGCGAGACCTGCGCCTGGTCGGCGGCTACGACGTCCTCTACGGCAAGGTGAAGGCGTACATGCGCGATGCGCTGTTCAAGGCAGCGCCAGTCGACCTCGAAGATCCGGTCATCATGCGCAACCTCTCGGAGCCGGAAATCGGCAAGGTGCTGCACGAGACGTTCGTCCGCGCCATCAACGGGCTCACGATCCGAGAATCGGGCTCCGCCCGCGTCGAGGACCGCATCCGCCTGCGCGACACGCGGCCCTTCCGTACCGATCCGCGCGAGTACTACCTGCCGAAGAAATCGCTGTTCAGCAAGATCGTCGGCGAGCCGCACGCGGGCAAGTTCGAGTTGCGGTTTGCGCGTTTCCTGGACGACGCTCCGGACGCGGTGGCTTTTGCCAAGAACTATCTCGCGGTCGGATTCAAGCTCGACTACGTCCGGGCCGATGGCGATCTGTCGAACTACGTTCCGGACTTCCTCGTCCGGACGACCGACGGCACCGTCTGGGTCGTCGAGACCAAGGGGCGCGTCGAACTCGACCTTCCGGCCAAGATGGCGCGCTTGGCGCAATGGTGCGACGACGCCACGCAAGCCAGCCTGACGGATGGCGGCCCTTCCTACCGGTTCGTCTATGTCGACCAGGCTGGATTCGAGAAGGCGCAGCCCAGGACGTTCGTCTCGCTGGTGGCGGGATTTACCGACTACCAGCCGAACTTTGGCGTCAAATCCGGATGAGTTGCGCTGGGTTACCAAAGTTACTTGAGCCGAAAGTAAACCTGCATAAACTCTCATAAGCTCCATTGATATGGACCCTTCGTCGGTTCTCCCGTAGTCAGTGCCCCGCGCCTGCGCCCAGGCGTGTGAGCACGCATTGGGCCGCTCCGCGCGCCGTCGCCGTGGACGGGTACTAGCCAGGCAGTTCTCAAATCCGCTACACTTGTTCTCAATATGAGAGCAAAAATCCTTCGGAAGGCGCCGCAACTGGTTGAAATTCTGTTCGGTGCTTATCGCCGCCAGATTCTTGCCCTGCTTTTGCTGCGCCCTGACGAGAGTTTCTATGTGCGGGAGATCGGTCGGCTGACCGGCGTGCCCGCGGGCTCGCTGCATCGCGAACTGAAACTGCTGAGCGATGCCGGATTGCTACGGCGATCTGTGACGGGAAACCAGGTGCGCTATCAGTTGGATCGTGCCTGCCCGATTCAGGAAGAACTGGCCGGCATCTTCCGCAAGACGGCCGGGCTCGCGGACGCGCTGCGCGAGGCGCTGCTGCCACTTGCGGGCAAGATTCGCGTGGCATTCATCTTCGGGTCGTTGGCGCAGGGCAAGGAGCGCGCCACAAGCGACGTGGACGTGCTGGTGGTGGGCTCAGCGTCGTTTGCAGCAGTAGTCGAGGCGGTGAGCCGGGCGGGCGAGCGTTTGCGGCGAGAGGTAAATCCGGTGGTGATGGCCAAGTCCGATTTCGAGGCGAAATTGGCCGGCCGCGATCGCTTTGTTGCCCGCGTGGCTCGCGAGCCGAAAATTTTCCTCCTAGGGAATGCCAATGAGTTTGCAGAACTTGCTAAAGATCGGGCAGCTTAAGGAGCATCCGGCCGACGCTGGCGAGGTACAGCGGCTGCTGGCCGCGGCCAAGAGAAACCTGGCCGACGCGCGCGTGACCACGATCAGCTCCGAGACGCGCTTTGACGCCGCTTATAAGACCGTGATGCAGGCCGCGCTCGCCGCATTGATGGCCCATGGCTACCGACCGGACACCAATCGTCCGGGGCATCATGTGACGGTGGTGCAGGGACTGACGCTGACCATCGGACTGGCACCCGCCCGCGTCACGGTGCTTGATACGCTGCGGCGCAAGCGCAATATCTCTGATTACACTGGCGATGATTTGGACGATTCTTCGGTGGAACACTGCATCGCCGAGGCCGAGCGGCTGCTGCAGGATGTCGCCGGCTGGCTCAAGGCCAATCGGCCTCACCTGACAATCCCGAAGAAATGACACGCCCGACCAAGCCCGCCTACGACCTCACGGACGCCGAGAAGCGCGACCTGACGCAGCTCATCGCCCAGGGTCGGTCGCTCCCCGAGAAATACCGCTTCATCCTGTTCGAGGACAAGCGCGAGGTCGAACTGGTCTGGAACGGCAAGACGCGCGAGGTCTGCACGACGGTGCTGCCGTTCCAGTCACTCGAACACATCGACGAGCCGCGCAAGGAAACGAAGGTCCAGGAGGATCTGTTCGACTCGCGCGGCCGCCAGACGCGCGGCTGGACCAACAAGCTCATCTGGGGCGACAACAAGCTGATCCTGTCGTCGCTGAAATCAGGCGCGTTGCGCCGGCAGATCGAGGATGCCGGCGGCCTCAAGCTCATCTACATCGACCCGCCGTTCGACGTCGGCGCCGACTTTTCGATGGACATCGAGATCGGCGGCGAGACCTTCCACAAGGAACCCAACCTGCTTGAACAGATCGCCTACCGCGACACCTGGGGGCGCGGCGCTGACTCGTTCATCGCGATGATCTACGAGCGGCTGATACTTGCACGCGATCTACTCGCGAAGAGTGGATCGATATATGTCCATTGCGATTGGCGTGTGACTTCTTACATCCGCAATGTGCTTGACGAAGTATTTGGATCGTCGTGCTTCGCAAATGAGATCGTTTGGAAAAGAACAACTGGACATGCAGACTCCTCCGCGTTCGGCTCTGTGCACGACACTATTTGGTATTACAGAAACCATGAGGCAGTAAGAAATGCCGTATTCCAGCCGTACGACAAGGAATATGTCGACGCATACTATCGTTACGCAGATCCCGATGGTCGAAAGTTCATGTCTGACAATCTGACTGGTGCTGGCGAAGGTCCCCCACGGATATTCGGAGATCGCGGCGCGATCGCTCCTCCTTCTGGCCGCCATTGGATGTTTAACCAAATGGGCATCGATCAAGCATTGCTTGAGAACAGGATATTTTGGACGCGAAACGAAGTTCCTCGACTGAAGCGTTATCTCGACGAAACAGTGGGTATGGAGGCCACCGATCTGTGGGACGACATTCAGGGAGTCCGGTCGTGGCACCGTGGCGAAGAAACGGGGTACGCAACTCAAAAGCCTGAGGCCCTTTTAGAACGCATCCTTAAGAGCAGTAGTAACGAAGGCGACCTCGTCGCCGACTTCTTCGTCGGCTCCGGCACCACCGCAGCGGTCGCCGAAAAACTCGGCCGCAAATGGATCGCCACCGACCTCGGCAAGTTCGGCATCCACACCACCCGCAAGCGACTGATCGGCGTCCAGCGCGAGCTAAAAGCGCAGGACAAGCCCTTCCGTGCCTTCGAAGTGCTGAACCTCGGCCGCTACGAGCGGCAGGCCTACCTCAACGTCGGAGGCCGCCTCACCGGAGCGCAGAAGGAGGAAGCGCTCGCCCGCAAGGAAGCCGACTTCCGCGAGTTGATCCTGCGCGCGTACAAGGCGCAGCCGCTCGAAGGCGAAAGTTTCTTCCACGGCAAGACGGCGGGCCGGCTGGTCGTCATCGGCCCGATCAACCTGCCGGTCGGGCGCCTCTTTGTCGAGGAAGTCATCACCGAATGCCGCAAGCGCGGCGCCTCGCGCGTCGACCTTCTGGCCTTCGAGTTCGAGATGGGCCTCTTTCCCGCGGCGCTCGGCGAGGCGAAGGACAAGGGCATCGACCTCACGCCGAAGTACATCCCGGCGGAGGTCTTCGACAAGCGCGCCATAGATAAAGGCCAGGTCGTCTTCCACGACGTGAGCTTCGTCGAGGCCACGCCCCGCTACGCGAAGAAGAACAAGCTGGCGCTTTCCATCGAGCTGACCGACTTCTCGGTCTACTACACGCAGGGCGCCGCCGAGGCCGCGATCGCCGCAATGAAGGAAGGCAAGAGCGACGTCCTCTGCGAGAATGGCACGCTCGTCAAGGTGAGCAAGGACAAGGACGGCGCGGTGAAGCGCGAGGTGCTGACCAAGCACTGGACCGACTGGGTCGACTATTGGGCGGTCGACTTCGACTACATGAGCCGCAAGGAAATCATCAAGGTCCCGCGCGGCATGGGCGTCGAGGGCTCGCTGCCGGGCGTGCCCGCCGTGCAGGGCGAACTCGTCGAATACGAAGACCGCTGGACGGGTGGCTACATCTTCGAGAACGAGTGGCAGAGCTTCCGCACGCGGCAGAACCGCACCCTCGAACTGACGACGGCCGAGCACGTCTACCAGCGGCCGGGACGCTACACCGTCGCGGTCAAGGTCATCGACATTTTCGGCAACGACACGATGACGCTGGTGCCGGTTAACACAGGTTAGGCGGGCGGCCACGCTTGGCGCAACCGGGTGACCAACAGCTTGAGGATCGCCGCCGCATGCAGCGCCGCATCCTTCTTCGCCGGGCGCAGGTACGCGACCAGCAATTGCTCGCCGCAGAAAACGTAGAGTGGCAGGAAGCAGAAATTGTCGTAGTAGCCGCTGAAGTGACGCCCTTCCTGATTGCCATGGACCAGATCGTCGGTGGCGTCGAAGTCCAGCACCAGTTCTTCCGGCGCGCGCTTGAACGAAGCGATGAACTGCTCGACCAGAATGTGTTGCATCGCCACCGCCGCGCTGCGATTGGCGCGGTTCTCGAACCGGCACAGGGTCGGGCTGGATGCCGCAGGCCGAAGCTTATCGAGCGCTGTTTGCAACGCCAGTGACCTGCCGTGTTTTCGTACCGGCTGAAATTTGGAAGAATGGCTCCTTGGGACAGCGAGGGGCACATGCGAAAGAGTCGTTACAACGAGCAACAGATGGTCA
>JAAFGU010000037.1 GCA_010365205.1 Aromatoleum sp.
CTCGGCGCGCGCGGCGGCGCGGTCGCCGGTCTTGTCAAGCGCCTTCCGGACGCGGGCGAGCACGGCCTCGCGCGCGGCGCTGTTGTCGGTGAGCGAGATTGCCATCGCGCTGCCCCCTATTTCATGTGCCTGCGCACGAAGGCGGCGAAACGGCCGACGCCCTCGCGAATCGCCGACGGCGCCGCCGCGTAACTGAAGCGGATGTGCTGGCCGTCGCCCGGCACGCGGCGGCCGAAATGGATGTCGGCCAGCACCGCGACCCCCGCCTCGGTCAGCAGTCGCTTGCGGAACACTTCGGAATCGGCGCAGCCGGTGATCGCGCACGCCTCGGTGACGTTGGGCCACGCGTAGAACGCGCCGCCCGGGACCTTGCAGGAGATGCCGGGAACGGCGTTCACCAGCCCGACGATCAGGTCGCGGCGCTCCAGAAAGCTCAGGCGCATCCTGTCGGCGAATTCCTGCGGACCGGTGATCGCCTCGAGCGCCGCCCACTGAGAGATCTGCGACGCGCAGGAATCGGTATTGGTGATCCATCGCGTGAACACCGGCGCCAGAGCGCGGTTCACCGCGAAGCCGATGCGCCAGCCGGTCATCGCCCACGTCTTCGACGCGCCGTCGCAGATGATCGTGCGCTCGAGCATGCCGGGACGGCGGGCCAGCGTGTCGAACGTGCCGGCATACGCGAGCCGCGAGTAGATTTCGTCGGCGAACACCCAGACCTGCGGGTGGCGCGCCAGAATCGCCGCGATCGCGTCGAGGTCGGCCGGCTGCAGCATGCCGCCCGTCGGGTTGTGCGGCGTGTTGAGGATCAGCAACCTCGTCTGCGGCGTGATCTTCGCTTCCAGGTCCGCCGGGTCGAACGCGAAATCGCGCGCTTCGCGCAGGTAGATCGGCACCGGCACCGCGCCGTTGGCGAGGATCTGCGATTCGTAGATCGGAAAGCCTGGCACCGGGTAGATCACCTCGTCGCCGGCGCCGTAATCGGTGACCGACGCGATCGTGTAGGCAATGAACGGCTTGGCGCCGGCGCCGACGACGACGTCCTCTGGCCCGAATTCGAGACCGCGGCGGCCGCCGACGTCGCGGGCCACCGCTGCGCGCAATTCGTCGATGCCGGCCGACGGCGTGTAGCCATGCTTGCCGGCCCTGATCGCGGCGATGCCGGCCTTCTGCACGTTCGTCGGCGTCGGGAAATCGGGCTGCCCGATGCAGAACGACACGATGTCCTTGCCCTGCCGGATCAGCGCGTTGACCTCCGCCAGCACGACGAATGCATTCTCCGTGCCCAGCGACTCCGCGCGGCGCGAGAGCTTCGGGACGACGTGGGTGGACTCTCGCGGTGCGTTCATGTCGCCGTCCGTTTCTTGTACAGCTCCCGGAACGTCTTGCCCTCGGGCGCCGGGAAATCGCGTTCGTCGGTCCAGCCCGCGCCGATCGGCAGCTTGTGGATCAGGCCGTCGCACCCCCCCATCCACTTCAGCGCGCGCACGGCGATCGCCGTGCCGAAGCCGTACAGCGCCGGGCGCTGCGAGAACCACGACCAGATCGACAGCGCCGCGTGCTCGTACCACGGCCGGAGCCCGTGCTCGAACGCCATTTCGCGGAGCTTGCGCTGGAGGTCGGGCAGCGGAATCCGCACCGGGCACACGACGCCGCACTGGTTGCACATCGTGGATGCCGCCGGCAGGTCCTGCGCGTTCTCGAGCCCCACATACATCGGCGTCAGGATGGAACCAATCGGACCGGGGTAGACCCAGCCGTACGAGTGACCGCCGACGTTCTGGTAGACCGGGCAGTGGTTCATGCAGGCGCCGCAGCGGATGCAGCGCAGCGCCTCGCGCAACTCGCTCGCCAGCACCGCGGTGCGGCCGCTGTCGACGATGATGAAATACATGTGCTCGGCGCCGTGGAACTCGCCCGCGCCCTTGATCCCGGTGAGGATGTCCACGTAGTTGGAAATCGACTGGCCGGTCGACGAGCGCGGCAGGAGGCGCATCAGCGTCGCGGTGTCTTCCAGCGTCGGCACGATCTTCTCGATCCCGGAGATCGCAACGTGCACGCGCGGCAGCGTCGTCGTCAGCGTCGCGTTGCCCTCGTTGGTGACGAGCACCACCGAGCCGGTCTCGGCGACAAAGAAGTTGCCGCCGGAAATGCCCATGTCGGCGGTGAGGTAGTGCGATCGAAGCACGCCGCGCGCCTCGAGGCACAACTCCGCGATGTCGGTCTTCACCGGCGTGCCGTGCGTCTTGCTGAAGAGGTCGGCGACCTCCTCCTTCGACTTGTGCAGCGCCGGCCCGATGATGTGCGACGGCGGCTCGTAGTTGTTGATCTGCAGGATGTACTCGCCGAGATCGGTCTCGACGACCTTCATGCCCGCCGCCTCGATGGCGTGATCGAGCGCGGACTCCTCCGACACCATCGACTTCGACTTGATGATCTTCTTCACCGCGTGCCGGGCGGCGATTTCGAGCACCAGCGCGTTGACGTCGTCGGGCGTCTCGGCGAACAGCACCGTGGCACCGCGCGCCTTCGCGTTGCGTTCGAACAGTTCGAGCCAGACGTCGAGGTTCTCCAGCGCCCGGTTGCGGATCTCCTTGGCGCTGTCGCGGGTCCCCTCGAAGTCGTCGAGCTCGACCAGAGACTCGCGCCTTTTGGCGACGAACTTTCCCTGCATCTTCTTCAGGTTGAACTGCAGCCGCTCGTCGTGCAGCTTGACGTGGGCCCGCTCCTTGAAGTGCATCGACGCGACCTGCATCATTACTCCGGGAAAATACTTTAAACGGCGGTGGACGCGAAGCGCGCCGCGGAGACGCGAAACCCCTGCCTGCAATCCCGCCCGCGCACTCGGTATCCGCCGGGGTTCAGGATTTCGGTTTCCGTCCCGCCAGCACTTCCGCGACGTGCAGCACCCGCGTCTTCATGTCACCGCGGCGGCGCAGGCGGCCCTCGATGTTGAGCATGCAGCCGAGATCCCCGAGGACGACGGCGTCGGCGCCGGTGCCGGCGATGTCCTGGCACTTGTTGTCTGCCATCCGCGACGAAATCTCGCCGAACTTGATCGAGAACGTGCCGCCGAAACCGCAGCAGACCTCGCAGCCGGGCAGTTCCCGTAGCGCCAAACCCGGAACCATGGCCAGCAGTGCCCGCGGTTGCGCCTTGATGCCCATTTCACGCAATCCTGCGCAGGAATCGTGATAGGTGATCGTGCCGTCGAACCGGCCGGGCACCCGGGCGAGCTTCAACTCGTTGACGAGAAAATCGGTGAGTTCGCGCGTCTTTTCCATCAGCGCCCGTGCGCGCTGCAGCATCGGCGGGTCAGCGGAGAAGAGGTCACCGTAGTGCGTGCGGATCATCCCGCTGCAGGAACCGGAGGGCGCAACAAGGAAGTCGCAGCCCTCGAACTCGGCTATGACCTTGGCGGCCAGCGCAATTGCGTCGGCGCGGTCGCCGGAATTATAGGCAGGCTGCCCGCAGCAGGTCTGCGCGGGCGGAACAACCACCTCGGCGCCGCCGGCTTCCAGCAGCTCGATCGCCGCGAAGCCGACGGACGGCCGCATCGTGTCGACGAGGCAGGTGACGAAGAAGCCGACGCGCATGGGGAGGACACTCCGTAACCGCTGCATCTTAGCATGGCCCAAAGCGGCGCCGGCGCTCGCGGCGGCCACCGGCTCCGCCGCTTGGGTCAGAGAAATCCGGAGTACGCCAGCGCGATCACGCAAAGACCCATCAGCGGCTGCGGCAGGACGCCGAACAGCAGCAGCGCAAGGCCGTTCATCGACAGCACCAGCCGCGTATCGCCGCGCGATTCCAGCGGCGCCGTGTCGACGGGCTCGTCGAAGTACATCAGTTTGACGATGCGCAGGTAGTAGAACGCGCCGACCAGTGAGGTCATCACGGCGACGACCGCAAGCCAGACGAAGCCCTGCTGGATGACCGCCTGGAACACCGTGAACTTGGCGTAGAAGCCGACCGTCGGCGGGATTCCGGCGAGCGAAAACATCACCAGCAGCATGATGAACGCCCACCAGGGCGAGCGCTGGTTCAACCCCCTGAAGTCGTCCAGGTTGTCGGCTTCGAAACCCTCGCGCGACAGGAGCAGCACGACGCCGAACGAGGCGACCGTCGTCAGCACATAGGCGATCGAGTAGAACATCGCCGCCGAAAAGCCGTTGGGATCGGCGGCGACGAACCCGAGCAGCATGAACCCCATGTTGGCGATCGTCGAGTAGGCCAGCATCCGCTTGATGTTGCTCTGCGCGATCGCGATCAGGTTCCCGAGGATCATCGACAGCAGCGACAGCACCATCAGCATCCCCTGCCAGTCGAACGCGAGGCCGCCGAGCGCGACCACCAGCATCCGCAGCGTGATCGCGAATGCGGCGAGCTTGGGCGCGGTGCCAATCAGCAAGGTCACCGGAGTCGGCGCGCCGTGGTACACATCCGGCACCCACATGTGGTACGGCACGACGCCAAGCTTGAAGGCGAGGCCCGACACGATGAACACCAGGCCGAACAGCAGAAGCGTCCGGTTGCCTTCGCCGGTCAGCACGCCGCGCGCGATCGCGTCGAGGTCGAGCGACCCGGTGGCTCCGTACACCATCGACATCCCGTAAAGCAGCATTCCCGAAGCCAGCGCGCCCAGGACGAAATACTTCATCGCCGCTTCGGACGCCGCGTTGGACGTCCGGTGCATCGCCACCATCGCGTACAACGACAGCGCCTGCAGCTCGAGGCCCATGTAGACGGTGATGAAGTTGTGCGCGGAGATCATCACCATCATGCCGAGCAGCGAGAACAGCGTCAGCACGAAGGTCTCGCCGCGGAACAGCCCGCGCGCCAGCATGTAGCCGCGCGAGTAGAACAGCATCGCCGACACCGACAGATAGCAGAAAAACTTGAGCAGGTCCGACAGCACATCGTCGACGACCAGCGCGTTGAACGCCAGCACCGGCTGTTCCTGCATCGTCGTCAACGTAAACCACGCGCAGATGAGCAGCGTGATCTGCGTGAGCCAATAGCCGACGTGCCGCTTCCCGTCCGGAAGGAACACGTCGACCAGCAGAATCACGCAAGCCGCCGCGAGCACCAGGATCTCGGGAAGCACCGGCAGCAGATTGAGGGTGTTCATCGTCACGGCCACAATCAAAGCTTGGACTGCGCGACGTGCGCGAGCAGGTTGGCGACCGAGGCGTGCATCACGTCGACAATCGGTTTCGGCCACACGCCCATCGCGATCACCAGCGCCGCAAGCGCGGCGAGCATCCAGAACTCACGGCGATCAAGATCGATGAGCGACCTGACGCGATCGTTCGCGATCGCGCCGAAGATGACCCGCTTGTACATCCACAGCGTGTAGGCGGCGCCCAGGATCAGCGTGACCGCGGCAAGTAAACCGAGCCAGAAATTGACCTTGACCGCGGCGAGGATGACGAGGAACTCGCCGACGAAGCCCGACGTCGCCGGCAACCCCGAGTTCGCCATCGCGAACAGCATCATGAACGCCGCGAACTTCGGCATCGTGTTGACAACGCCGCCGTAATCGGCGATCTGCCGGCTGTGCATCCGGTCGTACATCACGCCGACGCACAGGAACATCGCCGCCGAGACGAAGCCGTGCGAGATCATCTGCACCAGCCCGCCTTCGACGCCGAGCTGGCTGAACAGGAAGAAGCCCAGCGTGACGAACCCCATGTGCGAGATCGACGAATAGGCGATCAGCTTCTTCATGTCGCCCTGCACCAGTGCGACAAAGCCGATGTAGATGACGGCGATCAGCGACAGCGTGATGACGAAGCCGGACAGGTAGCGCGACGCGTCGGGCACGATCGGCAGGATGAAGCGGACGAAACCGTAGGCGCCGATCTTCAGGGTGATCGCGGCGAGGATCACCGAGCCGCCGGTCGGCGCCTCGACGTGGGCATCGGGCAGCCACGTATGGACCGGCCACATCGGAACCTTGACCGCGAACGCCAGGAAGAACGCGACGAACAGAAGCAGCTGCACCTTCATCGACAGCGGCACCTGATACCAATCGAGGATCGAGAACGTCTCCGACACCGTGTAGAGATAGATCAGCGCCACCAGCATCAGCAGCGAACCGACCAGCGTGTACAGGAAGAACTTGACCGCGGCGTAGACGCGGTTCGGCCCGCCCCAGACGCCGATGATGATATACATCGGAATCAGCATCGCCTCGAAGAACATGTAGAACAGGATTCCGTCGAGCGCGCAAAACGCCCCGTTGATGAGGCCGGACTGGATCAGGAACGCGCCCATGTACTGCGCGACGCGCGTCTGTACGACCTCCCAGCCCGCCCAGACCACGAACACAGTCATCAGGCTGTTGAGCAGCACGAACAGCATCGAGATGCCGTCGACGCCGAGGTAATAGTGCAGGTCGAAGCGCGGCACCCACTCGGTCCGCTCGACGAACTGCATCGCCGAGGTGCCGGCGTCGAAGTGGAGCCACAGCGGCAGGGTCACGAGAAAGCCGACCAGCGCTCCGAGGAGCGCGATCCAGCGCGCGGCCCCCGCGTCGCGGTCGCGTCCGACCGCCAGCACGGCCAGGCCGGCGATGATCGGCAGCCAGACGGCCAGGGACAGATACGGCATCGAGATCATTGCTTCAGCGCAGCGTCCACCACGACAGCAGCGCGAACAGGCCGATGATCATGGTGAAGGCGTAGTGGTAGACGTAACCGGACTGGATATGGCGCATCAACATGGAGGCCCAGCCGACGACCCGCGCGGATCCGTTCACGAAAAAGCCGTCGATGATCGAGCGATCGCCGGTGTTCGACAGGAAATCGCCCATCCGCCGCGCGCCGCCCGCGAAGAACCAGTCGTTGAAGCGGTCGAAGTAATACTTGTTGTCGAGCAGCGTGTAGATCGGGCCGGCGGCCTTCTTGAGCCTCTCCGGCAGGGCCGGGTTCACCAGGTAGCAGTACCAGGCCGCGGCGATGCCGGCGATTGCCAGCCAGAATGGCAGGCTCAGCACACCGTGCTCGATGAAGGCGAGCGCACCGTGCCACTCGCCGCGCATCTCCATCAGCACCGCGTGCTCCTCGCGGACGACGATCGAATCGCCGAAGTAGGGCCCGAACAGCATCGGCTCGATATACGCCCAGCCGGCGTAGACCGATGGAATCGCGAGCAGGATCAGCGGCACGGTGACGACCCACGGGCTTTCCTTCGGCGGACCGCCGCGGTGACGGTGCGCGTCCGGTTCGTCGCCGGCGTCGTGCGAGGCAGCGTGCAACCCGGTATCGGCGTCAGCCTGCGCGCCGGCAGCGGCCGCGTGATCGTCGTGCCCCTGCCCGGACTGATCGAAGCGTTCGTTGCCGTGGAATGCGAGGAACAGCATCCGGAACGAATAGAACGCGGTGATGAACACGCCTGCCACCACCGCGAAGTAGGCGTAGCCGTGGCCGGGAATCTTCGAAAAATGCGCGGCCTCGATGATCGCGTCCTTCGAGAAGAAGCCTGAAAACGGCGGCACGCCCGCCAGCGCCAGCGACCCGATCACCGCGGTCCAGTAGGTGATCGGCATGTACTTGCGCAGACCGCCCATCTTCCGCAGGTCCTGCTCGTGATGCATCGCGATGATCACCGAGCCCGCGGCGAGAAACAGCAGCGCCTTGAAGAACGCGTGCGTCATCAGATGGAAGATCGCCGCCGAGTACGCGGACACGCCGAGCGCGACCGTCATGTAGCCCAGCTGCGAAAGCGTCGAGTAGGCGACGACGCGCTTGATGTCGTTCTGGATGATGCCGAGGAAGGCCATGAACAGCGCCGTGGTGGCGCCGATCACCGTGACGAAGGACAGTGCGGTCTCCGACAGCTCGAACAGCGGACTCATCCGGGCGACCATGAAAATGCCGGCCGTCACCATCGTCGCCGCGTGGATCAGCGCGGAGATCGGCGTCGGGCCTTCCATCGAATCCGGAAGCCACACGTGCAACGGCACCTGCGCGCTCTTCGCCATCGCGCCGACAAAGAGGCAGATGCACACGACCGTGAGCAGCGACCACTGGGTGTCTCCCCACAGGTTGATCGTCGTCGCCGCGAGGCCGCCCGCTTTTGCGAACACCTCGGTGTAGTCGAGCGTGCCGAAGAACGCGAGGACGAGGCCGATGCCGAGCACGAAGCCGAAGTCGCCGACCCGATTGGCGATGAAAGCCTTGAGGTTCGCGTAGATCGCCGTCGACCGCGTGTACCAGAATCCGATCAGCAGGTACGAGACGAGGCCGACCGCCTCCCAGCCGAAGAAGAGCTGGAGGAAGTTGTTGCTCATCACCAGCATCAACATCGAGAACGTGAACAGCGAGATGTACGAAAAGAAGCGCGTATAACCCGGGTCGTCCGCCATGTAGCCGACGGTGTATATGTGCACCATCAGCGAGACGAAGGTGATCACCAGCATCATTGTCGTGGTCAGCGGATCGATCAGGAAGCCGATCGAGAGCTTGAGGCTCCCCGATTGCAGCCACGTGTAGACGTCGCCGTTGAACGCATGGCCGAGCGACACGTCGCGCCAGATGTACGCCGACAGCGCGAACGCCGCCGCGACGGCTAGAATGCACAGCCAGTGCGAGACGGCGCGCCCGAGTCTCGGCCCGAACAGGCCGACGATGACCGCGCCTGCCAGCGGCACAGCCGGGACCAGCAGATAGAGTTGCTGCATCGTCATGGCGTCGAGCTAGCCCCTGAGTGCGTCGAGATCCTCGACGTCGATCGACCCGACGTTGCGGAACAGCAGCACGAGAATCGCCAGCCCGATCGCCGACTCGGCGGCGGCGACCGTGAGGATGAAGAACACGAACACCTGCCCCGCCATGTCGTTGAGGAAGGACGAGAACGCGATGAAGTTCATGTTGACGGCGAGCAGCATCAGTTCGATCGCCATCAGCAGGATGATCACGTTCTTCCGGTTGAGGAAAATGCCGGCCATGCTGATCGCGAACAGGATCGCGCCCAGCACGAGGTAGTGCGACAGCGTCGGCGCCATCGTGAGGAATGCCACGTCGTTCTCCCGCTTTCCCGTTCCCGCCGCCGGCGACTGCCGCACGGCCCCTTGTTCTTCTAGGCCTGGCCTTCCCGCTTTTCGGACGGAATGTTCAAGATCCGCAGGCGATCCTTCGCCCGCACCTTCACCTGGTCGCCCGGATTCTGGTATTTCGTGCCCTTGCGCTTCCGGTGCGTCAGCACGATTGCCGCGATGATCGCCACCAGCAGCACCACGGCGGCGATCTCGAATGGATAGACGTAATCGGTATAGAGCACTGAGCCCAGCGCCCGCGTGTTGCTCCCGCGAGCCGCGGCCGCACCGGCCGGCGCCGTCACCGGCTTGAGGAAGCTGCCGAGGATCACCAGCGCCATCTCGACCAGTACCAGCACGCCGACGGTCGCGCCGACGGGAATGTAGCTGCGGAACTGCGAGCGCAGGTTGTCGAAATTGACGTCGAGCATCATCACGACGAAGAGGAACAGCACCATTACCGCGCCGACGTACACCAGCACCAGTGCGATGGCGAGAAACTCCGCCCGCAGCATCAGCCAGTGCGCCGCCGCGGTGAAGAACGCGAGCACCAGCCACAACGCCGAATGCACCGGGTTGCGCGACGTCACCACGCGCAGCGCCGCGAACACGAGGATCGCGGCGAAGAAGTAGAACAGCGCGGCCTGGACGTTCATCTCAGGTGCGAGCTTGCCGGTTCACGATCGTGTTCATCGGAAGGCCGCGTCCGCCGCGCGGTCCTTGGCGATCTGCGCCTCGTAGCGGTCGCCGACGGCGAGCAGCATTTCCTTCGTGTAGATGAGATCGCCGCGCTTCTCCCCGTGGTATTCGAGGATTCGCGTCTCGACGATCGAGTCCACGGGGCAGCTCTCCTCGCAGAAGCCGCAGAAGATGCACTTGGTGAGGTCGATGTCGTAGCGCGTCGTCCTGCGGGTGCCGTCGGCCCGCTGTTCGGATTCGATCGTGATCGCGAGTGCCGGGCAGACCGCCTCGCAGAGCTTGCAGGCGATGCAGCGCTCCTCGCCGTTCGGATAGCGGCGCAACGCGTGCAGGCCGCGGAAACGCGGGCTCTGCGGCGTCTTCTCCTCCGGGAACTGCACGGTGATCTTGCGGGTGAACATATGGCGGAAGGTCAGCGCGAGCCCCTTCATCAGCTCCAGCAGGAGCCAGGTGTTGAAGAATTCGCGGGTACGCGCCAGCATCGTCGCCTCGCTCAGTGGAAAAGACCGGCCCACGGCGTCTGCATCATGATGGCGAGGAACACAATCCAGACGAGCGTCAGCGGGATGAACACCTTCCAGCCGAGCCGCATGATCTGGTCGTAGCGGTAGCGCGGAAACGTCGCCCGGATCCACAGGAAAATGAACAGCACGAATGCCATCTTCGCGAACAGCCACGGCATCCCGTCGCCGAACGGCGCGAAGCCGGCGATGGTCAGATAATTGAGCTGCGGCCACGGCGACAGCCAGCCGCCGAGGAACATGGTCGACGCCAGGGCGGCGATCAGGATCATGTTCATGTACTCGGCGAGGAAGAACACCGCGAACGTCACGCCCGAGTATTCGACGTGGAAGCCGGCGACGATTTCCGACTCGCCCTCGGCCATGTCGAACGGGTGGCGGTTGGTCTCGGCGACACCCGAAATCACGTAGACGATGAACAGCGGGAACAACGGGATGAAATACCAGTACGCGGCGCCGCCTTCCTGGCCGCGCACGATGTCACCGAGGTTCAGGCTGTTCGCCGCCATCAGCACGCCGACCAGAGCGAAACCCATCGCGAGTTCGTACGAGACGATCTGCGCCGCCGAGCGCAGGCAGCCCAGGAACGCGTACTTCGAATTCGACGCCCAGCCGGCGAGGACGATCCCGTAGACGCCGATCGACGTCATCGCGAGCACGTACAGCAGGCCCGCGTTGATGTCGGCCAGCACCGTCGTGTCGTTGAACGGGATTACCGCCCACGCGGCGACGGCGGGTCCGATCGACAACACCGGGGCGATGAAGAACAGGTACTTGCTCGCCCCCGACGGCAGGATGATTTCCTTGAAGATCAGCTTGAACACGTCGGCGAACGGCTGCAGCAGCCCCCATGGTCCGACGCGATTGGGGCCGATGCGCACCTGCATCCAGCCGATTACCTTGCGCTCGACGAGCGTCAGGTAGGCGACGGAAAGGATCAGCGGCACCACGACGCACACGATCTTCGCGAGCGTCCACACGGCCGGCCACGCGGAGCCGAAAAACTGCTGGACCGGGACGAGCATGCCGTCCATTAGTGTGCTGTCCCGTAAGTTCTGAAGGTAAAGGAGCGGATCAAATCAGGTGCCGGGCAAGGCGCGAGGCCGAGGCCGTAGCCCCAGCTACGGTGAGGCCGAGCAACGCAGCATGGCATCGGATTTCGCCGCGAACTATCGAACGAATTTGCGGGACAGCACACTAGGCGCGCTCCACCAGAATCGGACCGGACATCCCTTCGAGTCCGCAGGTCGACGCGTGCGCTGCGGCGATGCGGACGACGCCCGAGGGCACCGCGGTATCCGCCATGGCGACGAGGATGGCCTCGCCCCTGCCCTGCCGCACCTTCACCGGGTCGCCATCGGCCACGCCGACCTGCTGCAGCGTCAGCGTGCTCATCCGTGCGCGCGGCGGCTTTGCGTCGGCGGTCAGCTGCAGCGACGGCGCACGCCGAACCAGCGGGTCGGCGGCATAAATCGGGACGTCGGCGACGCGTTCCAAGCCGTGGCCTGCGGTCGCCGGCGTCGCGATCGCGGTGCGGGTGCCATTGTCGAGCTTCGCGGCTACGTCCGCCGGCATCAGATCGGCACGCACATCGTCGATGGTGGCGTAGTCGAACCCGGGCAAGCCGAGCATCGATCCCAGAACGCGCAGCACCTTCCACGCCGGGCGCGTCTCGGCCAACGGTTTCACCACACCGTTGAACGCCTGGACGCGGCCTTCACAGTTGACGAACGTGCCGGCCGTTTCGGTGTACGGCCCGATCGGCAACAGGACGTCCGCGTACTGGGCGCCCTGCTCAAAAGGCGACAGCACCGCGACAAAGTCCGCTTTTTCCAGCGCGGCGCGGGCGGCGAAGGGATTGGCGCAATCGAACTCGGGTTCCGCGCCCAGCACCAGATAGGCCTTGCGCGCATCGGTGAGCATCGTCTGCGCGTTGAGCCCGCCGGATCGGGGCAGCGCGCCGGCGACGTAGCCGCCGACGCTGTTCGCCGCCTCGCCGAGGCACCCGAGCGTCGCGCCGACCATCCCGGCCAGCGCCTGCGCGA
>JAAFGU010000466.1 GCA_010365205.1 Aromatoleum sp.
CACGTGCCTTCACCCGCAGCTTCACCCGCCCCGGCGCCCTCGCCGGTGCCCTCACAGGTGCCTACTTCCGCTTCCGCCCCGGCGTCGGCGCCGGGCGCGTCGTCCGCCGGCGCCGCGCCGTCATTCGACGTCAACGCCGTTGCCCACGGCCTGATCGCCCGCGCGAAGGGAATCCTGCTTTCGCCATCGACCGAATGGCCGCTGATCGCGAGCGAGGCGTCGTCGGCTCGTGCGATCTATCTCTATTACGTCGCACCGCTGGCCGCGATCGGCGTGATTGCCACGTTCATCGGCCATTCACTGGTCGGCGTCAGCGTGCCGTTGTTCGGAACGTTTCGCGTGCCGGTTGCCGCCGGTCTCGCCACGGCCATCGTGTCCTACGCGCTGACGTTCGTCGTCGTGTTCGTCATCGGCTGGCTCGTCGACGCGCTCGCGCCGACGTTCGACGGGCAGAAGGATCCGCTGGCCGCGCTGAAGGTCACCGCGTACGCGTACACGCCGGCGTGGGTCGCGGGGGTCCTGAGCCTGCTGCCGGCGCTGGGCGTTGTCGGCGGGCTCATCGGGCTGTACGGGCTTTACCTTCTCTACACCGGGTTGCCGGTGCTGATGCGCTGCCCGAAGGACAAGTCGATCGGCTACACCATCGTGCTGGTGCTCTGCGCGATCGTGATGAGCATCGTGATCGGTTTCTGCAGCGCGCTTGTGGTCGGCGGCCTCGGCTTCGCGGGCGTCGGCGCGACGGCTGCGTTGAGCAAACCCGGCATCAGCGACAGGGCCGCGACCGACGCCGCGGCCGGCGTGCTGTCGGGAATTTTCGGCGGCAAATCCGATGCGGAGCGCGCGAAGGTCGGCGATGCGCTGAAGACGCTGGAAAAGCTCGGCGCCCAGTCCGAACAAGCCGACAAGGCGGCGAAAGCGGGGGCGCCGAGCGCGCCGGCGGTGGACATGACTGCCGCGCTTGGGGCAGTCGGCGCGATCATGGCCGGAGGCAAGGACGTGCAGCCGGTCGACTTCCACAAGCTTCGGGAGCTGATGCCCGGATCGCTGCCGGGGATGTCGCGCAACGAGCTGTCCGGCCAGAGCGGCGAGGCGATGGGAATCAAGGGCTCGAGCGCGACTGCTCGGTATAGCGGCGGCGACGGCAGCATCACCATCGAAATCGCCGACCTGGGCTCGCTGTCGGGGCTGGCCGGACTCGCCAACAAGTTCGACCCGAACCTGGAGAAGGAAACCGAGACCGGCTACGAGCGCACGCGCCGCGTCAACGACCAGCTCGTCCACGAGCGCTACGACCGGCGCGGCAAGTACGGGGAAGTGTCGGTGGTGGCCGGCAACCGCTTCAGCATCACGGTGCAAGGCTCCGGCGTGGAGCCGGACGCGCTGTCCGTCGCGTTGAAGCAGGTCGACCTCGCCAAGCTCGCGGCACTCGCGACCGCGGCGAAGTAGGTCGCACGGGTCCGGGCCGCTCGCCTTACCCGAGCAGGACCGCCGCCAGCTCGGCGAATCCGGCGCCCGCCTCGTTCGTCGTGATGTACGCGGGCAGCGTCGCGATGCGGTCGGCGAAGGCGCGGACGTTGGCGACGCCGACGGCGTTCGGGAAAAACGCGAACATCGGCGCATCGTTGGGTGAATCGCCGGCGAAAACATAGCGGTCGCGCTCGGCGTCCAAGTCGAGGCCGAAGATCTCGGCGAACAGCGTGCGCGTCATCGCCAGTTTGTCGTAGCGGCCGAACCAGCCGTTGACGTGAATCGAGCTCACCTTCGCGGTGAGGCCCTCGGCCTCCATCATCGCGACGATGCGGTCGATTGCGGCGCGCGGCAAGGGTGCTACATCCTCGCGGAAATCGATTGCGAGGTCCGCCTCGCGGTAGCGCTGGTCCGAGGCGAGCGCGGCGCCGGGCACCGCCGCGAGGATTTTCTCGCCGATGG
>JAAFGU010000467.1 GCA_010365205.1 Aromatoleum sp.
TTTTCGAACTCGGTCGTCGCCGCCCGCGCGAGCGCGGCCAGCTCGGCGAGCGCGCCGGGATCGAGGTAGTCCGCGCGCAAATGGCGGTCGGCGACGCCAGTGGCCGGCCCTTCGGCGGCCGGATCGAGGACCACGACCTTGTAGCCCAGGCTCTGCGCGGCCATGCAGAACATCCGCCCGAGCTGGCCGCCACCCAGCAGTCCGAGCCAAGCGCCGGGCGGGACCACGGTACTCATCCCGGACCGCTCACGCGGCGGGGGGGACGCGCATCGCGCGCGCCGTATTCGTCTGTTTCAGGCGGAACGCGGCGAGCTTCTTGGCAACCGCGGGATCGGTAGCGGCGATCATCGCCACCGCGAACAGGCCCGCGTTCGCCGCCCCGGCTTCACCGATCGCGAACGTCGCGACCGGGATGCCCTTCGGCATCTGGACGATCGACAGCAGAGAGTCCTCGCCGCGGAGAAATTTGGACGGGACGGGTACGCCGAGCACCGGCACCGTGGTCTTTGCGGCGAGCATCCCGGGCAGGTGAGCGGCGCCGCCGGCGCCCGCGATGATGCAGCGCAGACCGCGCGGCCCCGCATCCTCTGCGTATTCGAACATGTCGTCGGGCATACGGTGGGCCGACACGACGCGTGCTTCGACGGCGATGCCGAACGCCTCGAGCTGCGCGACCGCATGGCGCATGGTGTCCCAGTCGCTTTCGCTGCCCATAACGACGCCCACCAGCGGCGCGCTCTTGCGTTGTGCCATCGGTCCTCCCCGAGGGTGCGGTGCTCCGCCGCGCGCAGGCGGCGCGAAGCGCATTGTTTGCGAGGCATTTTATCATTCGCGGCCACCGAACCGCGACTGCTCCCACGAGTCCTACCGCGGTCTTCCGCAACTGGACACGTTCCCGGTTGCTCCGGAAGGGCGGGTCGTCGACAATGCGTGCTGTGCTCCGATTCTCCTCTGTCATCTTCGCGTTGGCTGCGCTCGTCAACATTGGCGCCCTCCCGGCGTTCGCGGAGCCCATCGCCCCGCCGTCCGACGCCGATCTGCTTGCGGCGCGCGCCGCTTTCGATCGCGGCGACCGGGCGCGGCTGGAAACCTTGGCCCCGAAACTCGCCGGCCACGTGCTGGAGCCTTATGTCGACTACTGGCGGCTCAAGTTGCGGCTCGAAACGGCCGGCGACGACGAAGTGCGCTCGCATCTTGCGCGCTGGCCGGGAACCCCGGTCGCGGATCGTCTGCGCGCCGATTGGCTGAAATCGCTGGGCAAGCGTGGATTGTGGAATGTCTTCGCGCTGGATTGGGTTTCGGCGGTAGGCGACGACGTCGAGCTGGCGTGCTACGGAATTCAATATCGCCGGCAGAAGGAGGGCGACGCCGTGATTGGCGCGGCAAAACCGTTCTGGTTCACGGGCCAGGCGACCCCCGATGCCTGTGAGCCCCTGTTCGCCGCATTGATCGCCAAGGGCGAACTCACGCCGGCGGATCGGCGCGCGCGCTTCCGCCTCGCGACCGAAGCGGGCAACGTGCGGCTCGCGCAGGCGATCGCGGTGGAACTTCCGCCCGACGACCGGATCACGGCGCGCGAATTCGCGCACGTCGACAACGCTCCCGCGTTCGTCCTCGCCAAGGGCGAGTTCCGCTGGAAACAGCAGGGCGGGCGCGAACTTGCGCTGTACGCGCTCGAGCGCGCCGCGCGCACCGATGCCGCCGGAGTGCGCGCTGCTTGGGAGAAGCAGCGCGAACGCCTGCCGCAGGCGGACCGGCTCTATGGCAATGCCAAGATCGCGTACCACGCCGCGCGCCAGCTGCAGCCGCAGGCGAACACGTGGTTCGCCGAAGCGGCCGCTGCGGCGTTGACGGAGGCGCAGCACGCGTGGCGGGTCCGTGCCGCGCTGCGGGCCGGT
>JAAFGU010000468.1 GCA_010365205.1 Aromatoleum sp.
CAGCGCGGCCGCGATGATCAAGGCGGCCGGGACGATGCGCAATGTGGTGTGTGGACGATTCATGCGGAGGTATTCCAGACCGCCGATTTTACCAGAGCCGGCACTGTCGATGACGGCGCGCACCGGAATCGAGGGCTGAAGCGGCGGCGAGCGCCAATGGGCGCCGCGAAAAGCTGCGCCGCGCGCCGGAACGAACGTCAACCTAGAGATTGAGCATCTTCTCGCGCTCGTCGCGTGTCGGCTGGAATCCCCTGGATTCGTAGAATTCGAATATAGCCTCGACGATCTGTTCGGGCTCCTCGATGATCCGCATCAGATCGAGGTCCTGCGCGTCGATCATCCCCTCGCCGACGAGGCTCTTCTTCATCCACTCGAGCAGGCCCGACCAGAACGCGCCGCCGACGAGGATGATCGGAATGCGCCGACTCTTGCCCGTCTGCACCAGCGTCAGGCACTCGGACAACTCGTCCAGCGTGCCGAATCCGCCGGGCAGCACGACGTACGCGGAAGCGAAACGGACGAACATCATCTTGCGCGCGAAGAAATAGCGGAAGTTGAAACCGACGTCCTGGAATTCGTTGCCGCCGGTCTCGTGCGGCAGCAGGATGTTCAGCCCGATCGCCGGCGACTTGCCGTGGAAGGCGCCGCGATTGGCGGCTTCCATCAGGCCGGGACCGCCGCCGGAAATCACGGCGAAGCCGGCATCGGACAACAGACGCGCGATCTTCTCGGTCTTCAGATAATACGGATGGTCGTGATTGATCCGTGCGCTGCCGAACATCGACACCGCGGGACGGACGCCGTGCAAGCGTTCGGTCGAGGCGGCGAACTCTGCCATAATCCCCAGCACCCGCCAGGCCTCCTGGCCGTTCGACGTGTATTGCGCCTGCGGATCGAGGTGTTCCGGAATCTTGCTGGTCTGAATCATGCCAACGCTCGTGCTGGTGGATGGATCGTCGTATCTGTATCGCGCGTTCCATGCGCTGCCGGACCTGCGCACCTCGCAGGGCGAGCCGACGGGCGCATTGCGCGGCGTCGTATCGATGTTGCGCCGAATGGTCGAGGACGGCAAGCCGGACTACTTCGCCGTGGTGTTCGACGCTCCGGGCAAGACCTTCCGCGACGACTGGTATCCCGAGTACAAGGCGCAGCGGCCGCCGATGCCGGACGATCTTGTGCGCCAGATCGAGCCGTTGCACGAATTGATCCGCGCGCACGGCTGGCCGCTGCTGATGGTCGACGGGGTCGAGGCCGACGACGTGATCGGCACGCTCGCTGCGCGGGCGTCGGCCGCCGGGATCGACACGCTGATCTCCACCGGTGACAAGGACCTCGCCCAGCTGGTGAAGCCGGGCGTCACGCTGGTCAATACGATGAGCAACGAGACGCTCGACGAGGCGGGCGTCGTGATCAAGTTCGGTGTTCGCGCCGATCAGCTGCTTGATATGCTGACGTTGACCGGCGATTCGGTGGACAACGTTCCCGGCGTGCCGAAGGTGGGGCCGAAGACTGCGGCGAAATGGCTTGCGCAATACGGTTCGCTCGACAACGTCGTCGCTCATGCGGGGGAAATTCCGGGCGTGGTCGGCGAAAATCTGCGTGCCACGCTCGACTGGCTGCCGCTGGGGAAGAAGCTTTTAACGGTGAAGACCGATTGCGCGCTGCCGGTCGCGCCGCAGGAACTGAAACTCGACGTGGCGGATTCCGCGCGCCTGAACGCGTTGTTCCGGCGCTTCGAGTTCAAGAGCTGGCTGCGCGACCGGGAAGACGGCGCGGGGGCGAATGACGCGGCAAACGACGCGGCCGGCGCAATCGCCGACCGCGCCGCGCGGCAGGACACGCGCGTCTTCGCCGAGAGCGGCGGGCCGGGACCGGATGC
>JAAFGU010000038.1 GCA_010365205.1 Aromatoleum sp.
CGTGGACCTGCCCGTGCCGGCGGCGCGCGTCGCCGAGTGCGCGCGGCACGTGGGACGCGCGCTGAACTTCGGCATCCGGCCCGAGCATATCAGCGTGGGCGCTAACGGCGAGCCCGGCGCGGCGACGGTGCCGGCGCAGGTGATGCTGCTCGAGCCGCTTGGATCGGACACGCTCGGTCTTGTACGGCTCGGCACGGGGACGGACGCCGGCGAGATGACGGGCCGGTTTCCGCCGGAAGCCGGACTCAAGGTCGGGCAGGCGCTCGAGGTGTCGCTCGCGCTCAATCGTTTGCATCTGTTCGATCCCGAAACGGGCGCGGCGATTCGCGGGGCGGATTGGTAATCGAACCGGTTGGGCAATGAGTTGGGGGTCAAAGAATTGGACGCCGAAGACGATGCTCGCGGTTCGCTCGTATTTCGCTCGCGCTGCGCGGGCGAGAGCCGGCTCCGGCGCCACGTGTGGGTTGGTCTTGTCGAGGAGAAACGAATGAAGCTCTGGAAAGTGGTGTTGGCGGCGGCCGTTGCCGCCACGTTCGCGGCGAATGCATGGGCGCAGCAGACGACGCTGCGCATCTTCACCGGCGGCCAGCAGCGGCCGGACGTGATGCGCAAGATTGCCGACGAGTATCAGAAACGCAACCCGAACGTGAAGGTCGACGTCGAGGTCGGCGGCGCGACCTCCGAAGCCCAGCAGCAATATCTGAACACGGTGCTGGCGGCGAAGGACTCGGTGCTCGACCTGATGCTGATCGACGTGATCCGGCCCGCGCAATGGGCCGCCGCGGGCTGGGCCGAGCCGCTCGACGCCTATCTCGGCGCCGATAAGGCGAAGATCCTGCCGACGTATCTGAAAGCCTACGCCGAGGCGGACACGGTCAACGGCAAGCTGATCGCGCTGCCGTACTTCGCCGACTCGCAGTTCCTCTACTACCGGAAGGACCTGCTCGAGAAGTACAAGCGAGCCGTGCCGAAGACGTGGGATGACATGATGGAAACGGCGAAGATCGTGATGGACGGCGAGAAGAATCCGCAACTGCAGGGATTCTCGACCGCCGGCGCGCCAATAGAGGGCACGGTGTGCACGTACCTCGTGCCGTTGTGGGGAACGGGCAGCGACATGACCAAAAACGGCAAGCTCAATCTGGACACGCCGGAAGCGCGTCAACCGTTCCAGCTCTACGGGCGGATGAAGCAGGCCGGGATCCTGCCCAAGAATATCGCCGAGATTCCGACCGACCGAATTCGCGTCGACTTCCAGGCCGGCAACGTGCTGTTCGCGCAGACCTGGGGCTATGTCTGGAACCGGGTCGAGAACGACGCGGACACCAAGGTGAAGGGCAAGGTCGGCGTGACGGTGCTGCCGGCCGACAAGGGCGGCAAGGGCGCGACCTGCATCGGCGGCTGGCAGATCGCGGTCAGCGCGTTCTCGAAGAACAAGGTCGAGGCGGTGAAGTTCGCGCGCTACCTGTCGTCGCCCGAAGTGTCGAAGCAGCAGGCGATCCTCGCGTCGCACCTGCCGGTGTTTCCGCAGGTGTACAAGGACCCGGAGGTGTTGAAGGCGAACCCGTGGTTCGCCGAGGCGCTGCCGGTGGTCGATGCCGCGAAGTCGCGACCGGTCACGCCCCGCTACACCGAGGTGTCCGACATCGTCCGCAGCAACATGAACGCCTATCTCGCCGGCACGAAGACGACCGACGTGGCGTTGGGCGACATGAAGTCGCGGCTGACGCCGATCTTCAAGTGACATGAGCGATCGAGGTTCCGCCCGCGTGTGCGCCGACCGGCGCGCGGGAGGTTGTTCGACCACGCGACGACGGCGAACCCGGCCTTGAACGACGCGCCCGTATCCACCGGCAAGGACCTGTCCGAGCGCGCGCTCGGGTTTCTGCTGCTCATGCCGGCGGCGCTGCTGCTCGGGCTGATCGTCTTCTATCCGATCGCCAATCTGGTCTACGACAGTTTCTTCTCGATCCTGCTGACGCAGCCGGGGCTGGGCGAGCCGTTCGTCGGCTTGGACAACTATGCCCGGGCGATGGAGGACGAGCGCTTCTGGCACGCCACCGGGCATACGGCGCTGTACGCGATCATCACGGTGCCCGGCGCGCTCGTCGTCGGCCTGGGCCTGGCGCTGCTCGCGAATCTGCCGTTCAAGCGCAAGTGGCCGGTGCGCCTCGGGCTGCTGCTGCCGTGGGCGCTGCCGCTGGTGTTCGCGGGCCTCATCTTCCGCTGGTTTTTCGAATACAAGCAGGGCTTCGTCAACGACGTGATGACCCGGCTCGGGTTCGAACCGCTGGCGTGGCTCACCGATCCCAAGCTGGCGACGCTGGCGATCTCGATCGCGATCATCTGGAAAACCTCGTCGTTCATGGCGCTGATGCTGCTGGCCGGCCTGCAGACGATTCCCAAGTCGCTGTACGAGGCGGCCGAGGTCGACGGCGCGACAAAATGGCAGCAGTTCCGCGAGATCACCCTCCCGATGCTGCGCCCGGCGATCTTCGTCGCGCTGATCTTTCGCACGATCACCGCCATCCAGACGTTCGACATCCCGTACGCGATGACCGGCGGCGGCCCCGGCGATTCGACCGAGACGCTGGCGATGTACATCCACAAAACGACGCTCGACTTCCTCGACTTCGGCTACGGCTCGGCGCTGGCCACGCTGATGTTCGTCATCAGCATGGTCGCGACCAGCGGTTACCTGCGTTACACCCGCCGCGGCAGCGGGCGCCCCGGAGAGGATTGATCGCGTGACCGCCCTCATCCCCCTCAGGCGCAAGACCGTCGTGTGGTTCGCGGCGATCGTCGTCGCCGTCAACGGCTTCTTCCCCGCGCTGTGGATCCTGTTCACGTCGTTGAAGACCGAGACGGAGCTGATGCGCTATCCGATCACCTACGTTCCGGACGCGCCGACGCTCGCCAATTACCAGCAGGCGTTCACCGAACAGCCGCTCTTACGCTTCCTGTGGAACAGCTTCGTCGTCGCGTCTTTGTCGACGCTGCTGTGCGTGCTGGTGTCCGCACTCGCCGCGTACGCGCTGACAAGACTGCGCATCCCGAAGCGCAACCTGATCATGTCGGTGCTGCTCGCCGTCGCGATGTTCCCGCTGATTTCGCTGATGGTGCCGCTGTTCAAGTTGATGCGCGAGCTCGGCCTGCTCAACACCTACCTCGCCCTGATCCTGCCCTACGCGGTGCTGTCGATGCCGGTCTGCACGCTGGTGATGGCGAGCTTCTTCCAGGACATACCGCCGGACCTCGAGGCGGCGGCGATGATCGACGGCTGCTCGCGCGTGGGCGCGCTGTTTCGCGTCGTGGTGCCGCTGGCGGCGCCCGGCGTTTTCACCGCGGCGATCCTCGCGTTCGTCAATGCGTGGGACGAATTCCTGCTGGCACTGACGATGATGAGCCGCGTCAGCATGCGGACGCTTTCCGTGGGCATCACGCTCTATCAGGGGGAGTTCGCGTTTCCGTGGCCGTTGATCTCCGCGGCGCTGATCGTCGCGATCGTGCCGATCTCGATCCTGATCGCGCTGTTCCAGGAGCGGGTGGTCGGCGGGCTCACTGCCGGCGGCGTCAAGGGCTGAACGTCCACGGCGATGCTGCGGCAGGCCGCATTCGGCTTGCCGCATGCGCTTCCGCGGGCCGGCCATTCCGAGGCGAATCGCGGTACGTCCCGGATTTCGGGTCCGCCCGGCGCACGTACACAGGGCCCCGGAATCGGTGTCCAATGCCGAAGTCGCCAATAACCAACAGGGAGACCCGCATGGCCACTGCCGGCAACGAAAGCTATTTCCCCGCCTGGACGCTGAAGACCGACGGCGTCATCGCGCCGGACGAGCGGCTGCCGTGGCCGCAAACGTTCGCCCTGGGTGTCCAGCACGTCGTCGCCATGTTCGGCGCGACGGTGCTCGCACCGCTGCTGATGGGTTTCGACCCCAACGTCGCGATCCTGATGTCGGGGGTCGGCACGCTTCTGTTTTTCGTGCTGGTCGGCGGCCGCGTGCCGAGCTATCTGGGATCGAGCTTCGCCTTCATCGGCGTCGTCATCTCCGCGACCGGCTACGCGGGCGCGGGGGCCAACGCGAATATCGGCGTGGCGCTGGGCGGCATCGCGGCCTGCGGCGCGATCTACGCGGTGATCGGCTTTGTCGTGATGGGCGTCGGCACCCGATGGATCGAGACCTTGATGCCGCCGGTGGTGACCGGCGCCGTCGTCGCGGTCATCGGACTCAACTTGGCGCCGATTGCGGTCAAGGGCGCGACGGCGACGACGTTCGACGCGGTGATGGCGCTGATCACGATTCTTAGCGTCGGCGGCGTCGCGGTGTTCACCCGCGGCACGATGCAGCGGCTGCTGATCCTGGTCGGATTAGCGCTCGCCTACGCCATCTACGCGCTGCTGGCCAATGGCATGGGGTTCGGCAAGCCCATCGCGTTCGGGGGCGTCGCCGCCGCCGCGTGGCTCGGCCTGCCGAATTTCTCGGCGCCGGTGTTCACGGCGGAGGGGATGTCGCTGATAACGCCGGTCGCCGTCATCCTCGTCGCCGAGAACCTCGGCCACATCAAGGCGGTCAGCGCGATGACCGGCCGCGACCTCGACCGCTACATGGGCCGTGCGTTTGCCGGCGACGGTCTGGCGACGATGCTGGCCGGCAGCATGGGCGGCACCGGCGTCACCACGTACGCGGAAAACATCGGCGTCATGGCGGTGACCCGGATCTACTCGACGCTGGTGTTCGTCGTCGCGGCGGCCATCGCGATCGTCTTGGGCTTCTCGCCGAAGTTCGGCGCGCTGATCCAGACGATTCCGACACCCGTGCTGGGCGGCATCTCGATCGTCGTGTTCGGGCTGATCGCGGCAGCGGGCGCGCGCATCTGGGTCGACAACAAGGTCGACTTCAGCCAGAACCGGAACCTGATCGTGGTGGCGGTCACGCTGGTGCTCGGTGCCGGCGATTTCACGCTGAAGTTCGGCGGCTTCACGCTGGGCGGCATCGGCACCGCGACCTTCGGCGCGATCCTGCTGTACGCGCTGCTGCGCGGCAAGACCGGCAGCTGAGGCGCGGCGCTGCCCGGGCGCGCTGGCCGGCTGCCGTCGGTATAATCGAAGTGACACGGGGAGGCGTCCGCCTCCCCTTCGTTTTCCGGCGCCGTTGCGCCCCATGCTTGCGATGCGCCGCGCCATTTCTCCCGCCGATTGCCGCGAAGGTTTCCTCGAGATGGTCCCCGCCTGCATCGGGCTGGCCCCGTTCGGCCTGGTGACCGGTGTCGGCGCCGCGGCCGCCGGCGCGGACTGGCTGGGCGCGCTGGGGATGAGCGCGATCATCTTTTCCGGGGCAGCGCAAATCATCGCCGCTCAACTCTTCGCCGCCGGCGCGCCGTTGGCCGTGATCATCCTGACCTGCTTCGTGGCGGGCCTGCGTTTCCTCATGTACAGCGCGGCGATGGCGCCGTACCTGAAGCCGCTGCCGCCGCGCTGGCAAAACGGACTCGCGTTCCTGCTGACCGACCAGGCGTTCGGCGCCTCGATCCGTCGCTTCCACGCGACCAACGACGCGCGCGCGCCCGCCTCGCGCTTCCTCGGCGGCGGCTTGGCACTTTGGATCTGGTGGCAGATCACGAACATGGCCGGGTTCTTCGCCGGCAACCTGATCCCGGCGTCGTGGTCGCTGGAGTTCGCGGTGCCGCTGTGCTTCGTCGCGCTGGTCGCGCCGCTGTTGCGCGATGCGCCGACGGTGCTCGCCGCCGTCGTGGCGGGATTCGCGGTGGTCGCGCTCGACGGATTGCCGATGAAACTCAACCTGATCGTGGCGGGGCTCTCGGGCATCGCGGCCGGGACGCTTTCCGATCTGTCGAGGGAGCGATGGACGCGACGCTGAAGCTGTGGTTCGTCATCCTGACGGTGGGGCTGCTCAACTACCTGTCGCGGCTGTCGTTCATCGCGGTATTCGCGCGCACGAGCATGCCGCCGCTGCTGGCGCGTGCGCTGAAATATGTCCCGGCGGCGATGCTGACCGCACTGATCCTGCCGATGATTCTCGCCGCCCCCGCTTCCGCGGCGCCGCTCAACCCCCGGGTGGCGGCCGCGATCGTTGCCGGCATCGTCGCCTTCTGCACCCACAGCACGCTGAAGACGCTGGGCGCCGGGATGGCGGCGCTCTGGCTGCTGCAAGCGCTGCCGGCCAGTATCGGCTAACATTTCCGGCATAGACCGCGGAGATTCCATGCGCTTCGAAGGAACCGACACCTACATCGCCACGCCCGATCTGATGCTGGCCGTCAACGCCGCGCTCGCGCTCGAACGGCCGCTGCTGATCAAGGGCGAGCCGGGTACCGGCAAGACGATGCTGGCCGAAGAAGTCGCGCGCGCGCTCGGCCGCCCGCTGCTGCAGTGGCACATCAAGTCGACGACGAAGGCGCAGCAGGGCCTCTACGAGTACGATGCGGTGTCGCGGCTGCGCGACTCGCAGCTCGGCGACGAAAAAGTCGCGGCCATCGCCAACTACATCAAGCCCGGCGTGCTGTGGGAGGCGTTCGAGGCGCCGTCCCCGGCCGTCGTGCTGATCGACGAAATCGACAAGGCCGACATCGAATTTCCGAACGACCTCCTGCGCGAGCTGGACCGCATGGAATTCTTCGTCTACGAAACGCAGCGGACTATCCAGGCGCGCCACAGGCCGCTGGTCGTCATCACGTCGAACAACGAGAAGGAATTGCCGGACGCGTTTCTGCGCCGCTGCTTCTTCCATTACATCCGCTTCCCGGACAAGGAGACGATGACGCGGATCGTCGACGTTCATTTCCCGGGCCTGAAGAAGGCGCTGCTGCAGGAAGCGCTGGAAGTGTTCTTCGGTCTGCGCGAAGTGCCTGGCCTGAAGAAGAAACCGTCGACCTCGGAGCTCCTCGATTGGTTGAAACTCCTGCTCGCCGAGGACATTCCGCCCGAGGCGCTCAGGAGCTCGGACAAGAAAGTGCTGATCCCGCCGCTCCACGGCGCGCTGCTCAAGAACGAGCAGGACGTGCATCTGTTCGAGCGCGTCGCGTTCATGGCGCGCAGCAACCGCTGACATGGCGTTCGCGGCGCCCGTCATGCTCGAAGGCCGGCACGTCAGGCTGGAGCCGCTCGCGCGCGAGCACGAGGCCGGACTCAAGGCGGCTGCCGCCGACGGGCAATTGTGGACGCTCTGGTACACCAGCATTCCTTCGCCGGAGCGGACGGGCGCGTGGATGGAGGCGGCGCTCGAAACGCGCGACAAGCAGGGCGCGCTGCCGTTCGTGATCCGCGAGACGGCGACCGGCGACATCGTCGGCAGCACCCGCTACTTCAACGTCGACACGACGCACCGGCGGCTGGAGATCGGTCACACGTGGTACGCGAAGCGGGTCCAGCGGACCGCCGTGAATACCGAAGCCAAGCTGCTGCTGCTCACCCACGCGTTCGAGACGCTCGCCTGCATCGCCGTGGAGTTTCGCACCAGCTTCTTCAACTTCGCCTCGCGCGAAGCGATCGCCCGGCTGGGCGCGAAACAGGACGGCATCCTGCGCAATCACCAGATCCAGCCGGACGGGACGTTGCGGGACACCGTCGTGTTCAGCATCATTGCCGGCGAGTGGCCGGCGGTGAAGCGGCATCTGCGGTACCGGTTGGAACAATAGGGCCAGAGCCCCATCTTCGGTCGCGCCGAATCAAGGCTTGCCTTCTGCCGATAATTCGTCTCTGACTCTGCTTGCATGCTGATCGACTTCTTCCTCCACCTCAAGTCCGCGCGGCTGCCGGTGTCGACGCGCGAGTTCCTCACGCTGCTCGAGGGGCTGGAGAAGAACGTCGTCTCGCTGTCGCTCGACGACTTCTACCATCTCGCGCGGACGACGCTGATCAAGGACGAGGCGCAGTTCGATCGCTACGACCTCGCGTTCGCGACGTACTTCAAGGGGGTCGGCGCGGTGTTCGACATTCGTGCCGAGATCCCCGAGGAGTGGCTGCGCAAGGAATTCGAGCGTCTGCTGACCGAGGAGGACCGGAAGAAAATAGAGGCCCTCGGCGGCTGGGACACGCTGATGGAAACGTTTAAGAAGCGCCTCGAGGAGCAGAAGGAGCGCCACGCCGGCGGCTCCAAGTGGATCGGCACCGGCGGCACCAGCCCGTTCGGCGCGTACGGTTACAACCCCGAGGGCATCCGCATCGGCCAGCAGGGACGCGGCGCCCGCAGCGCAGTCAAGGTCTGGGACGAGCGCTCGTTCCGCAACCTCGACGGCGACGTCGAGCTCAACACGCGCAATCTCAAGGTCGCGCTGAGGAAGCTGCGCCGCTTCGCGCGCGAAGGCGTGCCCGAGGAACTCGACATGGAGGGCACGATCGAGGGCACGGCCAGAAACGCCGGCTGGCTCGACCTGCATCTGGTTCCGGAGCGGCGCAATCGGGTGAAGGTGCTGCTCTTCCTCGACGTCGGCGGTTCGATGGACCCGCACGTGCGCGTCTGCGAGGAACTCTTCTCGGCGGCGACGACCGAATTCCGGCACCTCGAGTACTTCTACTTCCACAACTGCGTCTACGACCACGTCTGGCGCGACAACGCGCGCCGCCGGCACGGGCGTGTACCGGTCTGGGACATCCTGCACAAGTATGGATCCGACTGGAAGCTGATCTTCGTCGGCGACGCAGCGATGAGCCCCTACGAGTTGTTGCAGGCCGGTGGCAGCGTCGAGTACATGAACGACGAGCCCGGCGCCGCGTGGCTTAAGCGGCTCGCCGACCACTTTCGGCGCGTGATCTGGTGGAATCCAGAACCGGCGCGCGGCTGGGAGTACACGCGCTCGACGCAGATCGTGCTGCAGCTGCTCGGCCCGCGGATGTTCCCGCTGACGCTCGACGGCGTCGCGCGCGGCATCGACGCGCTGCGTCACTGATCCGCGATGGCGGGCGCATGGCGCGAAGCGGTGGTCGCGATGATCGGCGGCGACGCCGGAATGCCGCGCTGGCTTTCGCTCGGCGGCAGTTCGCTCAACGAACTGTGGAGGGTCGACGTCGGCGCGCACAGCTATTTCGTCAAGGCTAACGTCGCTTCCAGGCTGCCGATGCTGAGAGCCGAAGCCGACGGGCTGTCCGAACTCGCGCGCGCGAAGGCGATACGCGTCCCGGTGCCCGCGGCCTGCGGCAAGGCCCACGGCATCTCGTTTCTGGTGCTCGAATGGCTGGACCTTGTTGCCGGCGGCCGCGACGCGGCGATGGGTCGCGCGCTTGCGCATTTGCACCGTACGACGTCCGACCGGTTTGGCTGGTACCGCGACAACACCATCGGCACGACCCCGCAGTCGAACGCATGGTGCGACGACTGGGGAGAGTTTTTCCGCGACTGCCGGATCGCACCCCAGCTCGCGCGCGCGCGCCGCAACGGGCACCGACAGCTCGGGCATGACGGCGACGCGCTGCTCGACGCCATTCCGGCGCTGCTGGCCGGATACACGCCGGCGCCGTCGCTGGTTCACGGCGACCTGTGGTCCGGAAATGCGGGCCGTCTTGCGCGCGGCGAGCCGGTGATCTTCGATCCCGCCTGTTACTACGGCGACCGCGAGACCGACCTCGCGATGGCGGAGCTCTTCGGCGGATTCGACGACACGTTTTTCGCCGCGTACCGGGAAATCTGGCCCGGCGACGACGGCTACGCGCTGCGGCGCACGCTGTACAACCTCTACCATGTGCTCAACCACCTGAACCTGTTCGGCGCCGGCTACCTCGCCCGCGCAGAGGCGATGATCGGCGAAGTGCTGACCAACGTTCGCTGAGCTCAGGCCCGCGCTGACCGCGCGCCCCGGTAGTTTGTCCAACCCCCTTGCGTGCGTTGCCGCACAGACCGAGGTCGCGGCGTACGGGAAGCTGGCCGAGGTCGAATTTAGACTGTTTCAGGAGTTGAATCGGGTCGCACGCACACCCGAATTCGTCCTGCATCCAGTCCGAGCATCCGACCGTATATCCACCCACAACCGGCTTGCGTCCGCGACAAGCGGATGGCGACAGTCGATCGCGGACGTCCCCATTGAGGGGGCGCACCGGGTCGCGCCGGTTCCGGTGACCCCTTCAAACGACGCCAGGAGTACTACCATGTCTGCTGCACCCGCATGTCACGCCGGCTTCCGCCGGCTGTTGGCCCCGGCAATGTTGGCCGCCGCCACCGCGGCCATCTGGGCTCCCCCGCTGCACGCGTCCAGCCATCGCGAGGCGCCCTTCATCGCCACGCAGCCCCAGGTCGATGGGACCGATTTCTACATGTTCAGGAGCTACGAGCCGGGCCGTGAAAACTACGTCACGCTCATTGCCAATTACCTGCCATTGCAGGATGGCTATGGCGGACCCAACTACTTCAAGCTCGATCCGAACGCCGTCTACGAAATCCACATCTCCAACGACGGCGGCGCTTCCGAAAACCTGACCTTCCAGTTCCGGTTCCAAAACACGCTGGACGACAACCAGCTCACGGTGGGCGGCAAGAAGGTCTCGATTCCGCTCGTGCAGAACGGTTCGCAGGACGTAGCCGAGCCGGCCTCGTCGGCGCTCAACGTACATGAGACCTACACGGTCGACCTCATCCGCGGACCTCGCCGCGCCGGCACCAGAATGCCGGTCATGAACACGACCAAGGGTGGCACGACGTTCGACAAGCCGGTCGACAACATCGGCAACAAGACGATTTCCAACTATCTGGCCTATTCGAACAAGCACGTCTGGGACATCCGCATCCCGGGTTGCACCGAGATCGGCCGCGTTTTCGTCGGCCAGCGCAAGGATCCGTTCGTCGTCAACCTGGGCGAGACCTTCGACCTGGTCAACATCAAGTACCCGGCGACGGAGCTCAACCCTGCGGCCGAGTTCGCCACCACCGACTCGCTGGTCGACAAGAACGTGACGGCGCTTGAGCTCGAGGTGCCGATTTCGTGCCTGACCGAAGGCAAAAGCACGATCATCGGCGGCTGGACGACGGCCAGCGTACCCGCGACGCGGACGATGGCGGCGACGCCCAATTCGGGCCTCGACAGTTCCGCGCAGACCGGCGAACTGGTGCAGGTTTCGCGTCTGGGGATGCCGCTGGTCAACGAAGTCGTCATCGGCCTCAAGGACAAGAACCGCTTCAATGCCAGCGAACCGAAAAACGACGGACAATTCGCCGACTACGTGACGAACCCGACGCTGCCGGCGCTGCTCGAGATCCTGTTCGGCGGCGCGGGGGTGAAGGCGCCGACCAACTTCCCGCGCACCGACCTCGTCGCCGCATTCCTGACCGGTGTCCCGGGCATCAACCAGCCGGCGAACGTCGTGGCTTCGGAAATGCTGCGTCTCAACACCACGATCGCGCCGGTGCCGCGTGGCGCACAGAGCCGCCTCGGCGTGCTGGGCGGCGACACGGCAGGATTCCCCAACGGCCGCCGTCCCGGGGATGACGTCGTCGACATCGAATTGCGCGTGGCGATGGGCGTGCTGTGCACGCTCAACATCGGCGGCTGCAAGCCGGCCGATGCGCCCGCAGGGTCGCTGCACTACACGGATGGCGCGTATATCCGCGACACGTACTTCCCCGCCGCGTTCCCGTTCCTCGGTTCCCCGATTCCGGGTTCGCCGAACGAGGACAACGCGATCAAGTCGCTGGTCATCAAGCGCTGACGCAACGCCGGCCCCGGGCGATCCCCGGGGCCGGTCCAACGAGGAGTTTGCGTCGAAGCCGCGTCGAAAGGCGCGGTCTCGCCGGAACCGCCTCCGGGGAGAAACACCGTGGCAACGACACCCATAGTCCGTCTCGCGATCGCAGTGTTGGTCCTGCTCGCCGCGTCGGCTGCCGCGAAGCCATTTGTACCGACAGACGACACCGCCGTGCTCGAGCGGCTGCCCGAGAAGACCGATCCGTCGTTGCTCGAATTGAAGCGTCAGCGTGCGGCGCTGACGCGTTCGCCCGGCGACGCCGCGCTGGCCGCTGCCCTCGCCCGGCGCGCCATCGAGGCATCGCGCGCCACCG
>JAAFGU010000469.1 GCA_010365205.1 Aromatoleum sp.
GGCAGGAGGGAAGGCGGGCGTCGGTGGGGGTCGGTTATAATCGGCCGTCCAAGCACTCGGGTATTGCATGTCCGAATCAACGCACCTGACCACGATCGCCCGCCGCGCCGCGGTCCGCCCGGGCTTTTTCCGCGTCGCCGCGCTGCTGGTCGCGCTGGCCGTCGGCGGCTGCGGGCTGCTGCCGGAGGTGAAGGAAGAGACCGCCAACTGGCCCGCCGAGCGTCTGTACAGCACGGCGCACGAGGCGCTCCTCGAGGGAAATTATACGCGGGCGGCGAAGCTGTTCGAGACGATCGAGGCGCGCTTTCCGTACGGCCGCTACGCGCAGCAGGCGATCCTCGAAGGCGCGTACGCCAACTATCGCGCCGGCGAGACGGCGCCGGCGGTCGCCGGTTGCGACCGCTTCATCCGGACGTTTCCCAATCATCCGAACGTCGATTACGCGTTCTACCTGAAGGGCCTGGTCCATTTTCGCGAGGATCAGGGCCTGCTGGGATACGTCTACGAGCTCGACTTGTCGGAGCGCGAGCCGAAGGCGATGCGCGAGTCGTTCGCCGCGTTCAAGGAACTCGCCGTGAAGTTTCCGGAGAGTCGCTATGCGGCGGACGCGATCGAACGGATGCGCTACCTCACGAACTCGCTGGCGCTGTACGAGGTAAAGGTGGCGCGTTACTACTACAGTCGCGGCGCCTACGTCGCGGCGGTGAATCGGGCGCAGACCGCGCTTCTCAACTACCCGCGCACGCCGGCGAACGAGGACGCGCTCGCCGTGCTGGTGAACGCCTACGACAAGCTGGGTCTGGTGCAGTTGCGCGACGACTCGCAGCGGATTCTCAAGCAGACGTTCCCGAACAGCGTCTATCTCGTGGGCGCGCCATCGAAGGCCTGGTGGAAGTTCTGGTAGCGCGCGCCCGGCCCGGCGCTCGATCGTTCTCCGCGGTCCGTTGACGGTTTCGCGCGTCGCGTCATTTCCCGACGCTCGCCACCGGCGGTGCCGGCGGGCGTGTGCCACCAATTTCCGCCGGCGACGTCACCGAGCGGCGGCGAAGAAGGTTTCGACGTCCGCCAGGTCGCGCGTGCGCCGCATCGACGGCAGGCTGCGCCAGATCCGTTTTCCGTAGGGCTTGTCGATCAGCCGCGGGTCGCAGATCATCAGCACGCCGCGATCGGTCTCGGTGCGGATCAGTCGGCCGGCGCCCTGTTTGAGGCTGATCGCCGCCTGCGGAAGCTGGTAGTCGAAGAACGGATTGCCGCCTTCCTCGCGCAGGTGGTCGAGGCGCGCCGCGAGCAGCGGATCGTCCGGCGGCGCGAACGGCAGCTTGTCGATGATCACGACCGACAACGCATCCCCCGGCACGTCGACACCTTCCCAGAAACTCTGGCTGCCGAGCAGCACTGCGTTGCCGAGTTCGCGGAACCGCGTCAGGAGCTCGGTGCGCGAGCCTTCGCCTTGTACCAGAAGCGGCCAGTCGCAGCCGTCGCGTGCGAACGCATCGGCGAGCAATTCGCGCGCCGCGGCGAGCGCCCGCAGCGTGGTGAACAGCAGGAACGCACGGCCACCGCTCGCCTTCAGCACCGGCAGCGCCGCGGCGACCACCGCCTCCGTGTGTTCGCGCGAATTCGGTGCGGGAAGGTCGCGCGGCACGTACAGCAGGGCCTGCGTCAGATAGTCGAACGGCGAATCCCAGCAGCCCGTCGCGGCGTCCCCGAGCCCCAGTTCACGCTGGTAGAGCGAAAAGTCGCGGCCGACGGCGAGCGTGGCCGACGTGAAGATCCACGCGCGCCCCGATTTGGCGACCTGCTGCGCGAAGATCTCGGCGATCGACAGCGGCGACGCGTGCAGTTGCCAGCCTGCCTGCGTGACG
>JAAFGU010000470.1 GCA_010365205.1 Aromatoleum sp.
CAGCGGCCCGAGCGTGGTCACCAGCGCCAACGTCACCACGATTTGCGCCCAGAACGGGATTTCGATCCGCGCGAGTCCCCACGCTGCGGCGGCGATGACGACGGGAAGCGCGGTCCATTTGGCGAGCTGCCGCGGCGCCCGCGCGGGCTCGCCGCGCCGTACGCAAGCGTAGAGCTCCATCAGCCCCGCCAGCACCGCCATCCCGACGACCAACGCGAACGTCCCCGGCGGGCTGACCGGCGGTGCGCCATTGAGCGGCTGCAGCCCCGCGAGCGTCAGCGTACCGTAGGCGACGAACTCGCCCGCAGGCACCCAGATGACGCGGGTGACGGCAAACACGAGCACAATCGCCAGCGCCAGCAGCGCATACACGGCACCGTTGGTGATGCCGTCCTGCACCAGCAGCGCGAAGATCGGCAGGTCCATCGGTAGAAGGAGACGCTGTGGCAACAAAAAGGCCGGCAGCGGGCGATGCCGCCGCCGGCCTCAGGTCATCGCCGGATCATTTGGCGAGGACCCACCTGCCGTTGTCGATCTTGATCATCGTCCGGGCGCGATTGTCGAGCCCGTTGTGGTCCTGCGGCGACATCGTGAACACGCCATGGCTGGCGACCAGTTCCTTCGTGTTCTCGAGCGCGTCGCGCAACGCGGCGCGAAACTCCTTCGTACCCGGCTTCGCTTTCTTCTGAGCCTCAGGAATGGCATTTGCCAGCAGCAAATAGGCGTCCCACGCGTGACCGCCGAAGGTCGAACGCGAATCCTTGCCGTACTTGGCTTCGTACTTGCCGATGTAAAGGGCGGCGGACTTCTTCAGCTGATTGGAATCCGGCAGTTGCTCGTACACCAGCATCGGTCCGATCGGCAGGATCGTGCCATTGCCGTCCGTGCCGACGACGCGCAGGAAGTCCGGGTTTGCAACTCCATGTGTCTGATACACCTTGCCCTTGTAGTTGCGGGAGGCGAGTTCCTTCTGCGGCGTCGCGCCCGGCGTGCCGGCGGCACCGATGAGGATCGCGTCGGGATTGGCGGCGACCAGCTTCAGCACCTGCCCGGTGACCGACGTATCGTTGCGGTTGTACTTTTCCTCGGCCACGATCCTGATGCCCGCGGTCTGTGCAGAACGGCGCATTTCGCCGAGCCAGCCGTCGCCGTAGGCGTCGGCGAAGCCGATGTACGCCATCGTCTTCACGCCGTTCGCCTTCATGTGCACGGCGATCGCGTCTGCCATCAGCGCGTCGTTCTGCGGCGTCTTGAAGACCCACTTCGTCTTCGGATTGGCCGGATCGACGATGCGCGCGGACGCGGCCATCGAAATCATCGGCGTCTCGGCATCTGCGACCACGTCGATCATCGCCAGCGAATTCGGCGTGATCGTGGAACCGACCACGACGTCGACCTTGTCCTCCGCGATCAGCTTGCGCGTGTTGGTGACCGCCTTCGTCGTGTCCGACGCATCGTCGAGGATGATCCAGTTGACTTTCTCGCCACCAATCGACGTCGGCAACAGGTCGAAGGTGTTCTTTTCAGGGATCCCGAGCGACGCGGCGGGTCCGGTTGCGGAGAGCGAGACGCCGATATTGATGTCGGCCTGTGCCGGCGTGGCGATTCCGGAAAGCGCGACCAGGATTCCGGCGGCGAGCGCCGGCAGAAGTTTGCGGAAATGCATCAATTTCTCCAGAGCCTCGATGAGATAGTGAGAACCGCGCGGCCTTCCGGGGCTTCCTGGCCGTCTTGCGGTGCCGGCCGGCGTCGAGCAAGTATCGTGACGCCGGCGCGTGCGATATGGCAGGGATTCTGGCAAACCCTGCGCAGGCGGTCAATGTGAATCGATCGGACGCCGTGTCCCGGCTCCGCGGAAACTCNNTCGCCCCTGCACCCGGGCCTGCGCCACGATTCCACTCCGCGCCGCCCTATCCCGCCGGACGTCGCCGGGGAGCTGCCGGCGTCACTTCCTGAGCGAGTCGCGGATCTCCCGCAACAGCAGGACGTCCTCCGGCGTCGGCGCCGGAGCCGCCGGCGCAGTGTCGAGCTTCGCCTTGGCCGCCGTCAACCGCTTCACCATCCAGAAGATGACGAAGGCGAGGATGACGAAGTTGATCACGATCGTGACGAAGTTGCCCCAGCCAAGCAGCGGAACCCCCGCCTTGGTCAGCGCGTCGTAGGTCATCGGGCCGGCGTACCCGGCCGGTGGCGAGCCCAGCACGACGAACTTGCTCGTGAAATCGAGCCCCCCAGTCACCGTTCCGATTACGGGCATGATGAGGTCCTTGACCAGCGAATCGACGATTTTCCCGAACGCGGCTCCGATGATCACCGCGACGGCGAGGTCGATCACATTGCCCTTGACGGCAAAATCACGGAACTCGCGCAGCATCGACATCGGGTGGCCCTCCTATTTTCGCCGAACGCGGTACTGACGGCGCGAAATCACACCGCCGCTTCGCCGGACTCGCCGGTGCGAATGCGGACCACCTGCTCGACGGCAGTGACGAAGATCTTGCCGTCGCCGATCTTGCCGGTGCGCGCAGCCTTGACGATGGCTTCGATCGCACGGTCGACGTCACGGTCGCCCAGGATCAGCTCGACCTTGACCTTGGGCAGAAAGTCGACGACGTATTCGGCACCGCGATAAAGTTCCGTATGCCCTTTCTGCCGGCCGAAGCCCTTGACCTCGGTAACGGTGAGCCCCGTGACGCCTATTTCCGACAGCGCTTCGCGCACTTCGTCGAGCTTGAACGGCTTGATGACGGCTTCTATTTTTTTCATGGACGTGACACGGATTGGGGGCGACCTAGCTTACACCATGACCGCCGGCGCTTCCAGCGGTCGGCGGCACGGCGACTTCGTTCCAATCGGCCCACGCGGACGTGATCGGATACCGCCAGTCCTTGCCAAAACCACGTGGCGTGATCCGGATGCCAACTGCGGCCTGCCGCCGCTTGTACTCGCTGATCCTGATGAGGCGCACGACCTGGCGGACGTGCTCCGCGCGATATCCCATCGCCACGATCTCGGCCGGGCTCCTGTTCTGCTCGACGTACGCTTCGAGAATGCCGTCGAGCGCATCGTACGGCGGCAGCGAATCCTGGTCGGTTTGGGCCGGTCGCAGTTCCGCCGACGGCGCGCGCGTGATGATGCGTTCGGGAATCACGCGGCCGAGGCTGTTCCGGTAGTGGCAGAGCCGATACACCAGCGTCTTGCTGATGTCCTTCAGCACGCCGAAACCGCCCGCCA
>JAAFGU010000039.1 GCA_010365205.1 Aromatoleum sp.
GCACCCAGCAGCGAAGCGGCGGCGAGCAGGATGAATGCGCGCGCGCGCGGCACGGCCCGATTCAGGGCGCGAGCCGCCGCATCGTCTCCAGCAGCACCGGGTTGTCCGGCGCCGCCTTCAACTGCGATTGCCAGAGTTCATTCGCCCGTCCACGCTCACCCTTTGCCCACAGCACCTCGCCCAGATGCGCGGCGATCTCGGCATCCGGACGTTCGGTCATCGCGCGGCGAAGATAGGTTTCCGCGTCGTCGAGCTTGCCCAAGCGATACAGCGCCCAGCCCATGCTGTCGAGAATGAACGGATCGTCCGGCGACAGCTTGTGGGCGCGCTCGATCAGCGCGTAGCCCTCGTCGACGCGCTGGGTGCGGTCGACGAGCGTGTAGCCCAGCGCATTGAGCGCGTGGGGACTTTCCGGCTTGATCTCGAGCAGTCGCCCCAGCCGGGTCTCGACAACGTCGATCTTGTCGAGCTTTTCGGCGACCATGGCCAAATCGTATAGCAGGTCGGTCTGATCGGGGTGTTCAACCAGCGCCCGCGTCAGCAGGTTGTACGCACCCGAATTGTCACCGGCATCGCGCAGTAGCTGCGCCTCCGCCTGCCGCACCTCGACGCGCTGCTCTATGGTCACCGCCGGCAGATCCGCGAGATAGCGCCGGGCCTCGTCCATTCGGTTCAGTTTGCCGAGCATCGCCGCCGCGCGCAGCTTCGCGAGCCACCCGCGTTCGCCGTCGGGAGCCGCCTTGTAGCGCTCGTACGCAAGCTGGTAGCGCCCGGTCTCCTCGGCGATCTGCGCGAGGTAGATGTCGACGGCACCGCCTTCGCCGAAGTCGGCTTGCTTCAGTTCGGCGAACTGCGCCTCGGCGGTCGCCCAGTCCTTCATCTGCACCGACAGCACCGCCATCGCGAACTGGTACTCGCGGTTGGTTGGATCGACTTTCCACAGACGTTCGAACACGGCGCGCGCCTCGGCGTAGCGCTTCTGCTCCACCAGGAATTGCGCGAGGGCTCCGGACGCTGGCCTCGAGGTCGGCTGCGCCTGCAGGAACTCCTTCAAATAGGTCACCGCCTGGTCTGGCGACTGTTTACCGAGGATCTCGGCCTTGAGCAGCGCCGCCCGCTCCCAGCCTGGTTTGAGCGCCAGCGCGCTATCGACCGCGCGCACCGCGGCCGCCGCGGTCGCGCTGTCGGGCAGCCCCGTGCTGAATGCGGCGAGCGCTACCGCGAAATGTGCCTCCGCGAGATTCGGGTAAGGCTGGGCGAGCGACAACACCAGCCGGTAGGCCGCCACGTGGTCCGTCTCGCTGGCCAGCAAACGGTTGAGTTGCACGAAAATGTCGCCGACCGACTGGCCCGACGCCACCGCCTCGGCGAGTAAGCGTTGGAGTTCGAGTTTGAGGTCGAACGACGCAGTACCGGCATCCAGACCCCTGCCGGCGCCGCTGGCCGCCGATCCGGCAATCACCTGCCGGGGTCGCTCGGCGTCGGGTTCGAGCTCCGACCACAACCGCGCCGACTCGACCGCGAGCGGGCGCAAGCGCGCGGCAAGCCCGATTTCGGTCGCGCGTCGCGCGAGCTTCGCGTCTCGCGTCTCGCGCGCGGCTTCAAAGTAGGCTCGCGCCGCGATTCCGGGCTCGCCCCGTTGCAATGCGATGTCACCGATCAGCAGCCGGTACATCAATTCGGCGGTAAGCCCTTCCCGGGAATCGGCGTGCGACGCCGCGGGCGGCGGATTCCGAACGAGCCCCGGGCCGAGTTCCGATTGGGCTGCGGCCGGCAACGACACCGCGGCGAGTGCCCAGCCGAGCGAGACCAGCGAAAACGGGATGCGACGAAAATCGGTCATGTGGGACGTCCTGCGGCGGATCCGGATTCCGGCACATCCGGAGGTGGGGACCGCGAACCGGGGCCGCGGGTCATCTTAGGGTATATTCGGCGGCGCACCAAACCCGCGGATCGGTCGTCGGAGCACACCTGTCGACGCGGGGTCCACACGATCTGCCCGATGCCCGAACTCCCCGAAGTCGAAACCACGCGCCGCGGACTCGAACCGCACGCCGCCGGCCGGCGAATCGCGGCGGTTCATGTGTACGACCCGCGACTGCGTTGGCCGGTTCCCGGATCGCTTCCGAAAGTAGCGGCCGGCCGGTTGATCGACCGGATCGAGCGCCGCAGCAAGTACCTGCTGTTCCGCCTTGGCGACGACTCGCTGCTTGTCCATTTCGGCATGACGGGGAGCCTGCGCGTCTACGATTCGCCGCCGGCCCGCCAAACGCACGACCACGTTGATATCGTGCTCGACTCTGGCGTGACGCTCCGCTACCACGACCCTCGCCGCTTCGGTGCAGTGCTTTGGGTGCGCGGTCCGCCGGAAGCGCACCCGCTCCTCGCCGCGCTCGGGCCGGAGCCTTTCGACCCGGCGTTCGACGCCGACTACCTTTGGCGCGCAACCCGCCGGCGCACGGCGGCGATCAAGCCTGCGCTGATGGACAGCCGTCTGGTCGTGGGGGTCGGCAATATCTACGCCAGCGAGTCCCTGTTCCGCGCCGGAATACGGCCGACGACGCCCGCGCAGCGGCTGTCGCGCATGCGCCTGGGGCGCCTCGTCGACCAGGTTCGCGCGACGCTCGGCGATGCGATTGCGAAGGGCGGCTCGACCTTGCGCGACTACGTCGACACCGCAGGAGAGCCGGGCTATTTCCAGCTCGACTACTTCGTTTACGGCCGCGAAGGCCAGCCGTGCCGTGTATGCGGCGCCGCAATAATCTCGGTCAGGCAGGGTGGCCGGGCGACGTCCTACTGTCGCCGCTGCCAGTGCTAGGCGGTCGACGAAGACCCCGTGATCTGATCCGCGATTTTCGGCACGGGAAATGCTTGCGTCGTCCGTGGTAGATTGCGATCCCCGAATCCGGCACGTACCGCCCCGCGGCGCGGCCTTCAGGTCATGGCAGGAGAGCGGCATGGTGCAGTCGCGCGACCTTGCAGCCCGCTTCGAAGCCTACAGCGATTGGCGGCGGCGGCTGTCGTCCGGCATTTCGGCGCTGCACCAGTGGCTCGCCGAGCAGGACCTCGCCGACGCCCAGATCGACCTCAAAGTTCAGCGTCTTCTCGAGCGCCTGCATCAGGACAAGCTGGTCGTCGCATTCGTCGCGGAGTTCTCGCGCGGCAAGTCGGAGCTCATCAACGCGATCTTCTTCGCCGATTTCGGCCAGCGGCTGTTGCCGTCGTCGGCCGGGCGCACCACGATGTGTCCGACCGAACTTCTGTACGACGCCAGCCGCGCGCCCTCGATTCGTCTGCTGCCGATCGAGACGCGGCTCAAGGACGCGACGGTCTCCGATTTCAAGAATTACGCCGACGAATGGGTGACGATCCCGCTCGAGCTGTCGTCGGCCGAGAAGATGAGCGAAGCGCTTGGCCGAGTGAGTCAGGTCAAACGCGTGCCGATCGCGCTCGCCCGCAAGTACGGCCTCTACGACGACGAGGACATTTTCGCGACGATCGAAAGCGAGGACGAGGGCGCTATCGACATCCCGTGCTGGCGCCATGCGGTGATCAACTTCCCGCACCCGCTGCTCCAGCAGGGGCTCGTGATCCTCGACACGCCGGGCCTCAACGCCATCGGCACAGAGCCGGAACTCACGCTGAACCTGCTCCCGAACGCGCACGCGGTGCTGTTCATTCTCGCCGCCGACGCCGGCGTCACGAAAACCGACCTCGACGTGTGGAACCAGCATCTCGCCGGCGAGGATCCGGCGCAGAAGTCGGGACGCATCGCGATCCTGAACAAGATCGACGGACTGTGGGATGAGTTGAAACCCGAGCGCGAGGTGGTCGCCGAAATCGACCGCCAGGTGAAGTCGTCGGCACTTCTGCTTGGCCTGCCGCCGACGCAGGTGTACGCGGTATCCGCGCAGAAGGGGCTGCTCGCGAAGGTCAATGGCGACGATGCGCTGCTTGCGAAAAGCCGCCTGCCCGTGCTCGAGGAGGCGCTCTCGCGCAAGCTCATTCCGGCGAAGCGGGACATCGTCGGCGCGGCGACGCGATCGGAGGTGCGGGCGCTTGCTTCCGGCGTGCGCTTGATCCTCGACGCGCGGGCGGCCGGCATCGCCGAGCAGCTTGCCGAGCTTCGCGCGCTGCGCGGCAAGAACCAGGACGTCGTCGAGCACATGATGGCGCGGGTGCGCGAGGAGAAGGATCTGTTCGAAAAGGGCCTGCAGCGTTTCACCGCTCTGCGCACCGTATTCTCCGATCAGACCAACAAGCTGCTCGACAACATCGGTCTCGACGCGCTGCGCGCGAACGCTGGGCGGACACGGCGGAATATCGAGAGCAGCCCGTTCACCAAGGGCGTGCGCGGCGCAATGAACGACTTCTTCGCGTCGATCCGCGGCGACTTCGAGCAGGCCGCACGGCAATCGGCCGAAATTCACGAAATGATGCTCGCGATGTACGCGCGAGTCGGCAAGGAGCACGGCCTCGAGCGCTTTGCGCCACCGCCGTATTCGATGCTGAAGTACCAGAAGGAGATCGACCGGCTGGAGCGCGCCTACAACCAGCATTTCAACACGCTGTGGAACATGGTCAGCAAGGCCAAGTTCGCGCTGATGAAACGCTTCTTCGAGACGATAGCGTCGCGCGTCAAGCACGTCTACGACATCGCGAATCGCGACGTCGAAAGCTGGTTGAAATCGGTGATGGCGCCGCTCGAGACGCAGGTAAAGGAACACCATCTGCAACTGCGCCGCCGCCTCGAAAGCATCAAGCGAATCCACCGGGCGAGCGGAGAGCTCGAGGAGCGCGTGGCTGAGCTCGAGCAATCCGAGGAAGCCCTTGCCGCCCAGATCGAGGCGCTCGAGCGGAAAATCGCGGCGATCGACTTCATCATCGAGCAGCCCGACGCGCTGCCCAGGGCTGCCAACGCCTGACCCGGTTTGCGGGAAGAGGACGATCCCGCGCGGGATCGTTTCACGGCTTTACAACGGGCCGCCGTGGCCTGCTGTTCGGGTAGCCGTCGACTCGCGCCGCCGAGCGTGAGACCGATCGCAGCGCGACGCGGCGGGCACCGCATCGCCACCATCGGTCGGCGCGATCGATGGCGGCGCGGACCGTCTCCCGCCCCTCTCAGCCACGGCTGCCGTCGGATGTCAGCGCTTTCTTCGCGGCCATCAGTCCTTCGTATTTCCGCTGCAGCACGTCCCGGGTCTCGGTGTAGTCCGGATTGACGGGGATGCAATCCACCGGGCACACCTCAACGCATTGCGGCGTGTCGAAATGTCCGACGCATTCGGTGCATTTTTTCGGATCGATGACGTAAATCTCGAGCCCCTGGGAGATCGCGTCGTTTGGGCACTCGGGTTCGCAAACGTCGCAATTGATGCATTCGTCGGTGATCAGCAGCGCCATGGCAACGAGTGCGGTTCAGGAGGGCATGGCCGGCGAGCCGGAAGATCGCGTCCGGCGGTCATTCCCGCGCGGCGGCGAATTTCGCGCTGAGCCGCGCGTGGACGATCGGGTGCACGAACTGCGAGACGTCGCCCCCGAATCGGGCGATCTCGCGAACGATCGTGGCCGACACGAACGTGTATTGCTCGGACGGAGTCAGAAAGAGGGTTTCGACCTCGGGATAGAGGTTGCGGTTCATTCCCGCCATCTGGAACTCGTATTCGAAATCCGACACCGCCCGCAGGCCGCGCAGAATCACCCTTCCGCCCTGGGCATGGACGAAGTCCATCAGCAGCGCGGAAAAGGAGGCGACCTCGACGTTCGCCAGCGGCGCCAGCACCGCGCGTGCCATGTCGACCCGCTCGGCGGCCGAAAACAGCGGCCGCTTCGACTCGCTGTCGGCAACTCCGACGACGACGCGGCTGAAGAGGCGCGCCGCGCGCCGGACGATGTCCTCGTGCCCGCGCGTGAGCGGATCGAACGTGCCGGGATAGACGACGGTGAGCATGGGTTCGAGGTGCCGCCTGCAGACTAGCCCGCGGGCGAATCCGCGAGGGCAAAAAGATGATAATGCACCTGCCCCGCCTTGTCGCGGCGCCACGGGACGAGCGGCGGCGACGGCTCCAGAGCGTGCCCCGCTTCGGCATAGACGAAACCGCCGGCTGCGAGCTTCCCCGCACACGCCGGCAGCAGCCAGGGCCACGGGTCGTCGCCAAACGGCGGGTCGGCGAATATCACGTCGAACGTTCGCGTTTCCTGCGCGAGATACGACTGCGCATCGGCAACGTGCGATTCGAGGCTGTCGGCGCCCAAAGCCTCGCCGGTGGCGCGCAGCGTGGCGATCGCGGCGCGGCTCTTGTCGACGGCTACCGCGAGCGCCGCGCCGCGCGACGCGGCTTCGAGCGACAGTGCACCGCTGCCCGCAAACAGATCAAGGCAACGCTTGCCCGTCAATTCCTGTCCGAGCCAGTTGAACAGCGTCTCGCGCACCCGGTCGGGTGTGGGCCGCAGTCCCTCCACCGAGAGGAAGCGGATCACCCGCCCGCGCCAGGCCCCGCCGATGATACGGATGCGATTTGCGGATGGGGAGGGCATGGGTCGGCAGCAAGAAAAGGGGCGAATCGCACGGAGATTCCGCGGTAGCGGTGCCGGACAGGTAAAATTATAGCCGCGCCACCGTGCGGACTGCTTCCGCTGGTGCGAGCGCCTCCCGCTTCCCGCCTTCTGCCTTCCGACCCTTCGATGTTCGACCTGTTCAAGCGCACCCTCCCCGAGGGAAGCCCCGCGTCCAACGGACAGAAGAAGGGCTGGTCCGAGCGGCTGACGTCGGGGCTCGCGAAGTCGCGCGAGACGTTCACCGGGGTGTTTGGCAGTGCCTTCGGTCGAAAACCGCTCGACGACGAGACGCTCGATGCACTCGAAACGGCGCTGATCGGCGCGGACGTGGGAATGCCAGCGACGGTGCATCTTCTCGACGATCTCAATACCCGCTGGAAACGCGCCGGAGGCGAAGGCGACCCGAAGGCGATGCTCAAGGCCTGCCTGCTCGATCTGCTCGCGCCGCTCGAGAAGCCGCTGGTCGTCACGGAGGCGCGCCCGTTCGTCATCATGCTGGCGGGGGTCAATGGCGCCGGCAAGACGACCTCGATCGGCAAACTCGCGAAACATTTTCAGGCGCAGGGACTGTCCGTTCTGCTGGCGGCGGGCGACACATTCCGCGCCGCGGCGCGCGAGCAGCTCACGGTATGGGGCGAGCGCAATGCCGTCGCGGTGATCGCGCAGGACGGCGGCGATCCGGGCGCCGTGATGTTCGACGCGATCGCGGCGGCAAAGGCGCGCGGCATCGACGTGGTTCTCGCCGATACCGCGGGGCGGCTCCCGACGCAGATCAACCTGATGGACGAGATCCGCAAGGTGCGCCGCGTGATCCAGAAGGCCCAACCGTCGGCGCCGCATGAAACCTTGCTGGTGCTCGACGCGAACACGGGGCAGAACGGTCTCGCCCAGGTGACGGCGTTCGACGATGCGCTGGCGCTGACCGGTCTCGTGATGACCAAGCTCGACGGAAGCGCCAAGGGCGGCGTTGTGGCGGCGATCGCCAAGCAGCACCCGATCCCGCTGCGATTCATCGGCGTCGGCGAAGGCGTGGACGATTTGAAACCCTTCGTCGCCGCTGATTTCGTCGACGCGCTCGTCGGTTGACCCGCCGCGCGGTGTGGCGAGAGCCGCCGGCCTTTCCGGGCCGCGGTAGCGCTGTTCGTCGTCGTCATGGCGGCGGTGACCTTCAGGCGCTCCGCCGGCAGCTGCACACCCGCGTCCGCGAGCTGGACGTTGCCGCGCCGGTGGATGCCGCACGGAACTGGCTGCCGCCGTCAGTTCTCTGGTTTGGAACCATTCGAGGCTTCAATGCCGGCCTGGCATCCGGCTGCAAGTCCGGGGCTTCGTCGCGTTAGCGGATTCCCGGCTCGGCATGCCGCGCGGACGGTTTAGCCTACGGGCACGCGTCTTCGTCCTCGAAAGAGAGTGTGCATTCACTCCTGTTGCATTCTGCGGTCTGCTGGGCTGGTTCGACGCATGCGTCGGAATGCGGCACCATCTTGGAAGCGCCAGTTCGGACGTCGATTGACGAGTCCTGAGGGACCGCGAAGCGACTGGGTACGGTTATCCGACTGTTTCAGTCGGGAACTTTGAGATGGTCTTAGCACTCAGATATGCCGAGTGCTAATATGCTGTCGGGTGGTTGGCGGCGCGCTGAAAGCGCTTGGCTGCACCGACGGCCCAACGAAGGAGATCGAAACCGTGCCCACGTCCACACTTGCGTTCCCGACCCCCGCATCGCTGGGGAGTCTGGACCACTACATTCAGGCGGTGAACCGTTTCCCCCTGCTGACGGCCGAGCAGGAGGTGGCACTTGGCCGCACGCTCGTCCGCGAGAACGATATCGACGCGGCGAGGCAGCTCGTGTTGTCGCACCTGCGTCTCGTGGTTTCCGTCAGCCGCAACTACATGGGCTACGGCTTGCCGCAGGCGGACTTGATCCAGGAGGGAAACATCGGCTTGATGAAGGCGGTGCGCCGGTTCGACCCCGAACGGGGCGTCCGGCTCGTGTCGTTCGCGCTGCATTGGATCCGGGCCGAGATGCACGAGTACATCCTGCGCAACTGGCGGATGGTGAAGATCGCCACGACGAAGGCGCAACGCAAGCTGTTCTTCAACCTCCGCAGCATGCGCTCGAGCCTCGCCACGCTGTCGCCGACCGAGGCCCGGGCCATCGCGAAGGATCTGGGTGTCAAGCCCGAGGAAGTACTCGAAATGGAAACGCGGCTTACCGGCCGCGACGTGGCACTTGACCCGCAGCCGGACGACGACGGCAAGGCGGTATCGCCGCTCGCATACCTGACCGACACCGAGGATGAGCCGGCGCAGATTCTGGAGCGGCGCGAGACCGCCGCCAATCGCACCGCGGGATTGCGCGGCGCGCTGGCGAAGCTCGACGACCGCAGCCGGCGAATCATCGAAGCGCGGTGGTTGCGCGAAGATGACCCGGCGACGCTGCAGGACCTCGCCGACGAGTACGGGGTCTCGGCCGAGCGCATCCGGCAGATCGAGAGCAAGGCAATGAAGTCGATACGCGCGAAGATCGGCGCTACCTGATCCCCGCGCAAGCGCACCCAGCGAAACGCCGGCTTCGGGCCGGCGTTTCGCTTTGGCGGTCCGGGCAGTTGGAGCCGCCGCTTCAGAGTTCGACCTGCGTGCCGAGTTCGACGACGCGGTTCGTCGGCACATGGAAGAAGTCCGTCGCCTTGACCGCCATCTTCGACAGCGCCACGAACAGCCGCTCGCGCCACAGCGCCATTCCCGGCGAAACCGTGGCGATCAGCGTCTCGCGCGAAACGAAGAACGACGTGTCCATCATGTCGAACTCGAGGCCTCGATCACCGCAGGTCTCGAGCAGCAGCGGAACGTCGGGCTCTTCGATAAAACCATAGTAGGAATCCACCTGCCAGAACTGGCACCCCAGCGCGGATATCGCGACCCGGTCGGCCGGGAGCACGCGCGGGATGTCGCGCGTATGGACGGTCATGAACACGACGCGGTCGTGCAGCACCTTGTTGTGCTTGAGGTTGTGCAACAACGCATGCGGGACCCGGTTCTGCGTCGACGTGAGGAACACGGCCGTGCCGGGCACGCGAGGCGGCGGGCTCTCGGAGATGCTTTCGATGAAGACGTCGAGTGGCATGGAGTCCTCGGCCAGCCGGTCCATCAGGATAGCGCGGCCCCGCTTCCACGTTGTGAGGAGCGTGAAGACGATGCCGCCAATCAGCAACGGAAACCAGCCGCCGTCCGGAATTTTGAGCGAGTTCGAGGCTAGGAACGCCAGATCGATGGCGAGCAGCGGCGCCGCAATCGCAACGGCGACCGGCAAGCGCCATTGCCATACCCGGGACATGACGACGAAGATCAGGACCGAATCGATCATCATCGCCATCGTCACCGCGATACCGTAGGCCGCGGCCAGATTGTCCGAATTGCGGAACCCGAGCACAAGAAGCGTCACGGCGACGAATAGCGTCCAATTGATGAACGGCACGTAGATCTGGCCGATCTCGCGGTCCGACGTGTGCAGGATCTCGAGCCGCGGGCAATATCCCATCTGGATCGCCTGACGCGTCAGCGAAAACGCGCCCGAGATCACGGCCTGCGACGCGATCACTGCCGCCATCGCCGCCAGGATCACCAGCGGCAGCAACGCCCACTGCGGCGCCAACAGATAGAACGGGTTCTTGATCGCAGCGCCGTCCGCGAGCACCAGCGCGCCCTGTCCGAAATAATTGAGCACCAGCGCCGGCATCACCGCGTATAGCCACGCACGGCGGATCGGCTTCGCGCCGAAATGCCCCATGTCCGCGTACAGCGCCTCGGTTCCGGTGACGGCCAGCACGATCGCGCCGAGGGAGAGGAACGCGGCAAGCGGCTTCGACACCACGAACGCGATCGCGTAATACGGGCTGAGCGCCGCAAGTACGCCGGGCCGCTCCAGGATTTGCAGGAGGCCAAGCACCGCGAGCGTGCCGAACCAGACGCACATCACCGGACCGAACAGCCCGCCAACCGACGCGGTGCCGCGCTTCTGTATCCAGAACAGGCCGACCAGAATCGCCACCGAAACCGGAACCACGTAGGCGTGAAGCGCCGGGGTCATGATCTCGAGGCCCTCGACAGCGCCGAGCACCGTAATCGCCGGCGTTATCATTCCGTCGCCGTAAAACATCGCCGCGCCGAAGATGCCGAAGCCGACCAGCCACCAGCGTGTGCGCGAGCGTTGCTCGACCCCGCGCGACACGAGCGCCGTCAGCGCGAGGATGCCGCCCTCGCCCCGGTTGTCGGCGCGCATGATCAGCGTCACGTATTTCAGCGTGACGATGATGATGAGCGCCCAGAAAACGATCGAGAGGAGACCGTAGACGTTTGCGACGTTGAGCGGCAGGCCGTGCTCGCCGGAGAACACCACGCGCATCGTGTACAGCGGCGAGGTCCCCACGTCGCCGAAGACGACGCCGAGGGCGCCGAGGACGAGCGGCGCCATGGGCTTCTTCGGGTCGGCGGGGGACGTCAAGGGGCAGGGCGGGCGTGGCAATCGGCGGCGGCTCAGCTGCCATTTTCTTCGCCGCGGCGAGCAAAGCGAATGTTGAGCTGCTTCAATTTCCGATAAAGATGGGTGCGCTCGAGTCCCGCCTTTTCCGCAACGCGACTCATGTTGCTCTGCTCGCGCCCCAGCAACTGCTCGAAGTAGATCCGCTCGAAGGCCTCGCGCGCGTCGCGCAGCGGCAATTCGAAAAACCGGGCGGTGATTTCCGGCGCGACCGCGTGCTGCGCCGCGGCCGCCTCGCCGAGCAGCCGCTTGACGTGATCGGGCGTAATGTCGCCGTGCCCGGGATTGAGCACCAGGTTCGCGATCACGTTCTGCAGGTGCTCGAGGTTGCCGGGCCAGTACGCATTGGCCAGCGTGGTCACCGCGGCGCCCTGCAGCGCCGCCAACGGCCGCGCGATGCCCTGCTGCGCGTTCTGCTGCTGCAGGGCAATGTCCCGCCAGAACCGTTCGATCAGCATCGGAATGTCCTCGCGCCGCGCGCGGAGCGGCGGCAGCAACACCGCCCCGACGGATAGCGCCGACAGCAGCGCCGCGTCGAATTTTCCTTCTGCCGCGAGGTTTCCGAGCGGCTCCACGCTGGTGCATACCAGCGTCACGCTTGCCTTCGCGAATTTCGGGAGCAGGAACGCGAGGCCCTTCTGTTCCGCCTTCGCGTACAGCCCGATCTCGGCACAATACAGCGTGCCGTCCCGAGCCTCCTCGAGCACGGCGAGCGGGTTCGCCGCGAG
>JAAFGU010000040.1 GCA_010365205.1 Aromatoleum sp.
TCGCTCGGCTCGCGACCGGCGTTTCGCCGGATGCTGCCGCGTCTCGCCGCCGCCGGCATCGCCGCCGCCGAGACGCTGCCCGTCGGTTTTTTTCGCCGCCACACTGCGCGCATCGACCTGCGCAATCATCGCAAGATCGTCGCCATCGACGGCTGCGTCGGCTATACGGGCTCGCTCAACATTGTCGAGCCGACATTCAAACCGGGCCTCACCTACGAGGAGCTGATGGTGCGCGTCACCGGACCCGTCGTGCTGGAACTCCAGGCGATCTTCGCCGGCGACTGGTACCTGGAAACCGGCAAACTGATCGGTGATGTTTCGGCGTTCCCCGAGCCGGCGATCACCGGCGACGTGGCGGCGCAGATCCTGCCGTCGAGTCCCGCGTTTCCGCACGAGAATGCGCAGCAACTGATCGTCGCGCTGATCCACGCGGCGCGCGAGCGGGTCGTCATCACCACGCCCTATTTCATTCCCGACGCGGCGCTGCTGCAGGCGTTGTCGACAGCGGTGCTTCGCGGCGTCGACGTGCGGCTGGTGGTGCCGGCGCAGGACGATCAGCGGCTCGTCTGCATGGCGCAGAAATCCTATTACGCCGAACTGCTCCGCGGTGGCGTGAAGATCTGCCGCTACGGAGCGCGCTTCCTGCACGCGAAGCACGCGACGATCGACGACGCGGTCGCCTGGATCGGTTCATCGAACATGGACATCCGCTCGTTCGCGCTGAACGCCGAGGTGACGCTGCTCGCGTACGACCCGCGGGTATGCGCGAATCTCGCCGCCGAGCAGGAACGCTACTTCCGGGACGGAGTGTGGCTCGATGCCGACATCTGGTGCTCGGCGGCGCTGCCGCGCCAGATGGCGTGGAACCTGGCGCGGCTGATGAGTCCGCTGCTCTGAGCGGCTCGGAGTTACCTGCCGGCCGGGACTAGACCGCGCGCCCGCAGCTGGCCGATGATGAGATCGGCGAACCCGGGCGTTTCCGTCGCGACCGAACGCGGATTGAAGGTGTCGGTCGTCGCCGCCCAGACCACGCGCTTCGTGTTTACGTTCCAGAGATTGGTCTCGACGTTGGCGACGTCGTACTGCGTGACTTCGGGCACCGCGACCATCGACGGTCCCCACCAGCCGCCCCAGCCCATTCCCGGCCCGTAGAGACCGCCGGCGGGCATCATCGTCGTCGAGACGCGCGTCTTGGTGTCGACGGAAAGCAGGCGGACCGTGAGCAGGCCGTCAGCTCCGGCCTTCAGGATCGCTGCGGACGCCGTCGGTTCGTCGAGGTTCGCGTCGTTCGGCAGCACGAGATAGCCCGGAACCCCCTGGACCCCGGCGGCGTTGAGCTTTTGCGCGAAAATATCCTCGAACACGCGGCGGTTCGCGATGTTGTTGTGAATGCCGACGACGACGATCTTCCTGAACGGGCCGCCGGTGTAGCTCGTGTCGTACCAGGCGACTTGGATCGAGGTCGAGGCGCAACCGGCGACCGAAAGGGCGACCCAGAGGGCGACGGCAAGCGTCCGTAACGGTGCTGCGAATCGTTTCAGCATGATCGTCTCTCCGTGATCGTCAGCGGCCGGTGAACCGGGGCGGTCGCTTTTCCAGGAAGGCGGCGATGCCCTCGTTGCGGTCGTGCGTCGCCGCCAGAGCGGCGAACGCCTTCTTTTCCGCGGCGAGCCCCTCCGCCAGGGGCAACTCCCATGCGCGCAGGACCGCGGCCTTTGCTGCCAGCACCGCGAGCACCGGCTTCCCCGCGATGATGGTCGCGAGCTCGACCGCGCGGGCAAGCGCGCTTTCGGGCTCGTCGACCTCGCAGACGATACCGGCCGCCAGCGCCGTCTGCGCGTCGATCGGCAGCCCCGTCAGCACCATCTGCATCGTCAGCGCCTTGCCCGCGGTACGCGCGAGCCGCTGCGTGCCCCCGGCGCCCGGGATCATCCCGAGACTGATCTCCGGCTGGCCGAACTGCGCGTTGGTGCCGGCGCAGATGACGTCGGCACACAGTGCCAGCTCGCATCCGCCGCCCAAGGCGTAGCCGTTGACGGCGGCGAGCAGCGGTTTCGGAAACGACGCGATGGTGTGCCAGTGGCGCTGCCGCTCGTGCGCGAGAATCTCGTCGGGACCGAGCGGCGCCAATTCGCGCACGTCGGCGCCGGCGGCGAAGAACTTGAGACCGCCGGTGATGACGACGGCGCGTGTCGCTTCGTCGGCCGCAGCGGCGGCGAGCGCTTCCGCAATCTCCCGCAGCGTTTGCGTCCGCAGCGCGTTGCGAACTTCGGGGCGATTGAGCGTGAGCTGGAGCACGCCGTCGGCGGGGCGCTCGACGAGGATGTCCTGCGGCGGCATGGAGGGGAGGGCCATCCGACGCAGTTTACTCGCGCGGCGCCGCGCTGCGAATCCATCGGCCAGGTTGCCTGGCGACTGCGGATGACTAGCGATGCTTGAACGTGGGCTTGCGCTTTTCGACGAACGCCCGCATCCCCTCTTTCTGGTCGTCGAGAGCGAACGTCGCGTGAAACTCGCGCCGCTCGAACAGCAGGCCTTCGGCGAGCGACGATTCGTACGCGCGGTTGATCGCTTCCTTGATCTTCAGCACGACCGGCAGCGAGTACGACGCGATCTTCGCCGCCATCGCCAGTGCCTCTTCCTCCAACTTTTCCGCCGGCACGACGCGGGCGACGAGCCCTGCCCGTTCGGCCTCCGCGGCGTCGATCATGCGCCCGGTGAGGCACCAGTCCATCGCCTTCGCCTTGCCAACCGCGCGCGGCAGCCGCTGCGTTCCGCCCATTCCGGGCATGGTTCCGATCGTGATCTCGGGCTGGCCGAACTTCGCGGTGTCCGCGGCGATGATGAGGTCGCACATCATCGCCAGTTCGCAGCCTCCGCCCAGCGCGTACCCGGCCACCGCCGCGATGACCGGCTTGCGCATCTTGCGCATCGCCTCCCAGTCCCGGGTGATGTAATCGTCGGCGTAAACCTTCTGGTAATCCCACTCGGCCATCGCTCCGATGTCGGCGCCGGCGGCGAACGCTTTGTCGTTGCCGGTGATGACGACGGCGCCGATGCCGCCGTCAGCGTCGAACGCTGCCAGCGCTTCGCCCAGCTCCACTGCCAGCGCGTCGTTGAGCGCATTCATCCGCTGCGGCCGGTTGAGGCGGATCAGGCCGGTGCGGCCGCGGGTTTCGACGAGTATGTGTTGGTAGGTCATTCGGTTTCCTGATTTCCGTTTGAGGAAGAATTGGGTGTCAGCGTTTCGCCGGATCGAAATTCTTGCGCAACCCCTGCCAACACCGGTAGTACTCGTGCTGCAGCTGCGCCGACTCGAGCGCCAACCGCGTCGGCCGGATCACCGCGCGCGTCTCGAACATGAACGCCATCGTGTCGCGGACGTACGCCGCCTTGGTGGTGTCGAGGGCGGATGCCTTGTCGAACGTCTCGGCGTCGGGGCCGTGGCCGGTCATGCAGTTGTGCAGGCTCGCGCCGCCGGGCAGGAAGCCTTCGGCCTTGGCGTCGTAGACGCCGTGGATCAATCCCATGAACTCGCTGGCGATGTTACGGTGGAACCACGGCGGTCGGAACGTGTGTTCCATCGCCAGGATCCGCGGCGGGAAGATGACGAAGTCGATCGTGTCGACGCCAAAGGTGTCGCTTTGCGATTGCAGGACGAGGAAGATCGACGGGTCCGGGTGATCGAAGCTGATCGAACCGATCGCGTTGAAGCGACGCAGGTCGTACTTGTACGGCGCGCAGTTGCCGTGCCAGGCGACAACGTCGAGCGGCGAATGCCCGATGTCGGCGAACCAGAGATTGCCCATGAACTTTGCCACCAGCTCGAATTTTCCCTCGCGGTCCTCGTACCATGCGACGGGCGTCAGGAAGTCGCGCGGATTGGCGAGACCGTTGGAGCCGATGACGCCAAGATCGGGCAGGCGAAACGGCGCACCGTAGTTCTCGCAGACGTAACCGCGCGCGCCCTCACCCGCCTCCGCGTCGAGGAGTTCGACGCGGAAGCGCACGCCGCGGGGAATCACCGCGACTTCGTGCGGCGCGACGTCGAGCCGCCCGAACTCGGTGGACAGGCGCAGCCGGCCCTGTTGCGGCACGATCAGCAGCTCGCCATCGGCGTCGTAGAAGTAGCGATCGGTCATCGAGCGGTTCGCCGCGTAGAGATGGATGGCGCAGCCGGTCATCGCCGCCGGGTCGCCGTTGCCCGCCATCGTGACCAGCCCCGCGACGAAATCCGTCGGCGCCTTCGGCAGCGGCAGCGGGTCCCAGCGCAACTGGTTCGGTGGCGTGACGATCTCGCCGAACGCGCTCACGATGCGGCCGTTGTCGAGCGGCCGAAACGGGTGATGGACGGCCGCCGGCCGGATCCTGTAGGCCCACGAGCGGAGGTTGGCGCCGCGCGGCGCCGTAAACGCGGTGCCGTTCAACTGTTCCGCGTACAGGCCGTACGGCGCCCGCTGCGGACTGTTCTGCCCCAGCGGCAACGCGCCGGGCAGCGCCTCGGTCGCGAACTCGTTGCCGAATCCCGACTGGTACGCCAGCGGCACGTCGTGGGCAGAGCGTGCCGCCGCCTTGCCCCCCGGTTTCGCGTGGGTCGAAGTCGACATCGTTACCTCCTTGGCAATAGCGCGTGTTGGGCAATCCGCGGGCGGTTCGCCGGCCATTCACATGCCGCTCACCCGCCGCGCGCAACGTCTTCAAGCGCCGCCGCCATTGCGGCACGCAGCACGCCGGTGTCGCCGATATGATTGGCGAGCAACAGGATCAGCTTGGCGTTGACGAGGGCACTTTGCGTCGGGTCGAGATCGCGGTGCAGGCCGATCAGCTCCCCGTAGAAATCGTCGGGAGCGGGAAGATTCGATTCGGTGTTGAGCGTCGCCATCGTCGCGGTCTCCTTTCGCCTCAATTGCGTGCCGAATCGTCGCGCGCCGGATCGTCGCGCGTCGTCGCGCGGCGGATCGCCGCGCGCACCGCGATGGGGTCGAAGCTCCGCCAGCGCGCGCAGACGATCTGGTCGGGACGGAAGAGGTAGCAGGTTCCCGGTTTGCCGTCGTAACGCTCGGCCGCCAGTCCCGCATCGTCGGCAAGAACCCGGCGCCCGTCCTCGTTGCGCCCGCCGATCTGCAGCACGCGGCACGCAATTCGATCGTGCGCCAACGCCGCGATCTCCTCGGGACGCGCGACATCGCCGAACGTCAGCAGCGTGAAACCGTGATGCAGAAAATCGAGAAACCATTCCGCCCCCGGGCCGGTCACCGGAGCGTCGGCGGCCGGCGCGCCCGGCACCATCGAACCGGCGAAGGCCTCGCCCGGACGGTCCGGCGTGCTCAACGGCGATTCGCTGTGGATTCGCGGCACCGACAGGCGGCCGCTGTTAACCAGACGGCGCGCGAACGGATGCCGTTTGGCCAGCGCCAGCACCGCGTCGCGAAACGTCCGCGAGACCGCGCTCTTCGGCGTGATGAAATCGGTGGCGCGCGTCGAATTGAGAATGTTCTCGTCGGCCGCCGCGACGCGCTCGACGTCGTAGCTGTCGAGCAGCCGCTCGGGGGCGAGGCCGTTCATCACCAGTTCGAGTTTCCACACCAGATTGTCGGCATCCTGAACGCCGCTGTTCGCGCCCCGGGCGCCGAAGGGCGACACCAGATGCGCGGCGTCGCCGACGAACAGCACGCGGCCGTGGCGAAAGCGCTGCATTCGCCGGCACTGGAAGGTGTAGACGCTCGCCCACTCGATTTCGAATTCGGCCTTGTCCCCCAGCATCGCCTTCAAGCGCGGCAGGATCCGCTCCGGCTTCTTCTCCAGCTCCGGATCGGCGTCCCACCCCAGCTGGAAGTCGACGCGCCATACGTCGTCGGCCTGCCGGTGCAGCAGCACCGACTGGTTCGGATGAAACGGCGGATCGAACCAGAACCAGCGCTCCGTTGGAAACTCCGACGTCATGCGGATGTCGGCGATGAGAAAGCGGTCGCGGAACATCTGGCCTTCGCTCTCCAGCCCCATCATCGTGCGCACCGGGCTGCGCGCGCCGTCGGCGGCAATCAGCCAGTCGCTCTCGAGCCGGTACTCGCCGTCCGGCGTCGCGACCTTCAACTCGACGCCGTCGCCATGCGGCACCAGGCCGACAACGCGGTTCTGCCAGCGGATTTCGACGGCGGGCAGCGCGTTCGCCCGCTCGACCAGGTATTCCTCGAGGTAGTATTGCTGGAGATTAACGAACGCGGGACGGCGGTGGCCCGGCTCCGGCAGCAGATCGAACTGGTAGACCGGCTCGTCCTTGAAGAACACGCGGCCCACGTTCCAGCCCACGCCCTTCTGCACGATTCGCTCGGCGCAGCCGAGGCGGTCGAAAATCTCCAACGCGCGCTTGGCGTAGCAGATCGCGCGCGACCCGACGCTGACCGTATTGTCGTCGTCGAGCACGACGACCGGGATGCCGCGCTGGCCGAGATCGATGGCCGCGGCGAGTCCGACGGGACCGGCGCCGACGACGACGACCGGACGGCGCTTCGGCACGCCGGCTTCGTCGGCCGACTTCCGATACAGGTAGACGGGATTGGTGTAGGCGTGCATCGACGGAATGTGCCGCAGCGGGCAAAGGCGACAGCGTCGCGGAGAACCTTAGCCCGGTCCTTGTCCGAGATCAACGAACGCGCGCGGCGCGACGGCGGCGGCTGCCGGGTCAGCCTTCCAGCGCTTCCCACATCTCCTTGTCCCGTTGCGCGGTCCAGATGCGCGGGTCCTTGTACTGCGTCGCCTCGTCGTAGGCGCGGGTCACGTCGAACGGCAGGCAGTGGTCGAAGATCACCCAGTGCCCGAACTTCGGCTGCAGCGCCGCGTAGGTTTCCCTGTAGACGCTGCGCAGGTCGCGGCCGGCGCGCGCGCCCTTCTTGACCGCGTCGTACATTTCGGTGACGAAGGCGCGCGTGCCGTCGAGGCCCGCCTTGACCTCCGCCGGCGTCCGTAACGTCGCACCGCGCCCGGGAACGAGCTGCAGGGGCCCGAGCGCGGCGATCGCGTCCAGCGTCGCCGGCCAATCGGTCAGGTACGCGTCGCCGGTGTACGGCGTCGCGGCGTACTCGACCAAGTCTCCCGAAAAAAGGATCTTTTCCTGCGGCAGCCAGACCACGGTGTCGCCCTTGGTGTGACCGCGGCCAAGCTGCATGATCTCGACCTGAAGCTTGCCGAGCCAGAGCGTCATCCGCTTTTCGAACACGATCGTGGGCCAGGTCAGGCCCGGCACCGATTCGACGGCGCGGAACAGGCGCGGAAACCGCTCGATCTCGCTCTGCATGTCCTGCTCGCCGCGCTCGACGATCAGGTCGTAGGTGTCGCGGCTGGCGATGACGTGCTCGGCCTTGTAGCCCGACGCGCCCAGCACGCGCACCGCATGGTAGTGCGACAGCGTCACGTATCGGATCGGCTTGTCGGTGACCTCGCGGATCCGGCGAATCACGTCCTGCGCCATCACCGGCGTGGCCTGGGTGTCGATCACCATCACCGCATCGTCGCCGACGACGATGCCGGTATTCGGGTCGCCCTCCGCCGTGTAAGCGTAGGCGTGGCCGGACAGCTGGTCGAAGCTGATCTTCTTCTCTTCCAGGTCAGCGTGCGACGCGAACTTCTTCGGGGTCATCGTGGCGGTCCTCGAGAACGATGCGGACGCCGGGAGGCAGTCTCCGGCAGCGAATGCGCTGTGGCGCGGATGTCCCGCGTTTTCAACACGCGGAATACCCATCGAAGCGTGATTCTAACAAATGCATTCGATACTGGCGGACTACGGCCCACCGCCGGGCGACTCCGAAACGCCCATGAAAAGGGCCGCGCCCCGGGGGGAACGCGGCCCTTTCCGCCGCCCGCGGGGGCGGCGACGGGTCAGCCGCCGTACTTCTTGATCAGCGCCTTCGCATCTTCCAGCAGGGCGGCGCCATTGGCACCCTTCGCCCCGACCTCGCCGATCCACTCCTTGTCGACCCCCTCGGTCGCCTTCATCCAGCGGTCGTACTCGACCGCCGACAGCGTGTCGAACACGCCGCCCGCGGCCGCGGCAAGCTTCTTCGCGGGTTCGGTCGTGCCGTCGAAGACCTTGCCGATCTGCTTCGACCATTCGAGACCGGTGTTCGCGTCGATCACCTTCTTAAGGTCGGGCGGCAGGCTGTCGTACTTCGCCGGGTTCATCGCGATGACGAAGATCGAATTCGATGTCTTGGGCAAGCCCGGCGCAGTGTCGAGGTGAAACTTGGTGACTTCCTGCAGCTTCAGCGCCGGCGCAACTTCCCACGGCACCATCGCGCCGTCGATCACGCCCTTGGAAAGTGCCTCGGTCACCTGCGGCACCGGCATCTGCACCGGTACGGCTCCGATCGCGGCGAGGAACTTGGTGCCGATCCGCGTCGGCGCCCGTACCTTGAGGCCCTTCACCTCCTCGAGATTCGTCACCCGCTTGTTCGTGAAGTGCAGCAGCGAGCCGTCGTGCACGTGCAAGGCGAGCACCCGGACACCGCGGAACTCGTCCTGCGCGTTCTTCTGCACGTAGTCCCAGAACGCGGGACTGCCGCTCTCCGCGTTCTTCGCCATGAACGGCAGCTCGAACACTTCAGACTTGACGAAGCGGCCCGCTTGGTACGTCGGCAGCGTCCAGACGATGTCGGCGACGCCGTCGCGCGCCTGATCGAAGAGCTGCGGCGGCGTACCGCCGAGCTGCATCGCCGGGTAGATCTGGCACTTGAGCCGGCCGCCCGACTCCTTGCCGATCTTCTCGCACCACGGCTCGAACACCTGCGCCTGGATGGTTCCCTTCGGCGGCAGGAAATGATGGATCTTCAGCGTGACTTCCTGCGCCGCGGCGCCGCCGGCGCCGAGCGCGAACGCGGCGAGGGCCAGTGCCGCGCCCGACCTTGCCCAGATACGTGACTTCATGTTGCCTCCTCCTGTGGGACGAACTACTGCTTGAAAGTGTGCACGAGGTACAGCGAGATGACGGGGAACATTACCAGCAGCGTGATGCGGACGAAATCCGAGAGCAGGAACGGAACCACGCCCTTGAAAGTCTCGACCAGCGGCACGTCCTTCGCCAGGCGGTTAATGATGTAGACGTTGAGGCCGACCGGCGGGTGCACGAGCCCGATCTCGACCACCATCAGCGCCAGGATCCCGAACCAGATCGACTTGTCGTCCTGGGACATCCCCCAGTAGTCGAGCCCCATCACCATCGGATAGAAGATCGGGATCGTCAGCAGGATCATCGCCAGCGCGTCCATCACGCAGCCGAGGAAGATGTAGATCAGCAGGATCAGCGCCATCACGAGCAGAGGCGCGACGCCGCTCCCCTTCACCAGGTTCGCGAGCTCCGCCGGCATCTGCGACAGCGCCAGCGTCGTGTTCATCATATCGGCGCCCAGCAGCACGAGGAAGATCATCGCCGTGTGCTGCGCCGTACCCAGCGCGCTGTCGACGAGTCCCCGGCCGCGCATCCCGCCGCTTACGATCGCGATCCCACCGCACGCGGCGGCGCCGATCGCCGCCGCCTCGGTCGGGTTGGCCCACCCGCCGTAGATGCCGACGATCACCACGAGGAACACCAGCAGCACCGGGAACACCGCCAGCAGGCTCCGGAGCTTTTCGCCCCACGCCACCGCCGGGCCGGCCGGGCCGGAGTCGGGTTTCCACGTGACGATGATCTTCACCACCAGCATGTAGCCCAGCATCGCGATGATGCCGGGCAGCACGGCGGCGACGAACAGCTTGCCGATCGATTCCTGCGTCAGGATCGCGTAGATGACGAGCGGCACCGAGGGCGGGATCATGATGCCGAGCGTGCCGCCGGCGGCAAGCGCCCCGGTCGCGAGCGATCCCGAATAGCCGAAGCGACGCAGCTCGGGCAGCGCGACCTGCCCCATTGTCGCCGCCGTCGCCACCGACGAGCCGCAGATCGCGCCGAAGCCGGCGCACGCGCCGATCGCCGCCATCGCGACGCCGCCGCGGAAATGGCCGAGGAACGCGCCGACGCAGCGGAACAGCGCCTTCGACAGCCCGCCGTGGGTGGCGAACTGGCCCATCAGCAGAAACAGCGGGATGACGACGAGGTCGTAGTTGGAGAGCCGCGCGTAGGCGAGGTTTTTCAGCGAATTGAGCAACGCGTTGAAATTGCCCCCGGTCAGGTACGCATAGCCGCCGAAGCCGACGATGAACATCGAGACGCCGATCGGCACCCGGACGAACATCAGCGCCAGCATGACGCCGAAGATCGCGAACCCGACTTCGATGCCGCTCACGACTGCCGGTACCGTGCCGCGGCGCGCAGCAGGTGGAAGCACAGGTAGAAGCCGGCGGCGCCGAGCAGCGCGAAGCCCGGCACCATCAGCGCCTGGGCGATCCACACCGGCCAGCCGAGGATTGCCGAAGTTTCGCCGACCTCTTTGAGCGACAGCGCACCGGCGGCGGTACGCCAGGCCAGCAGCGCCCCGAACAGACCGACCAGCAGCGAACCGAAGGCATCCAGCCGCGCGATGTTGCGCGGCGCCAGGTTGTGGGTGAAGAAATCCACCTTGACGTCGCCGTTGGCGAGGTGGCAGAAGGCAAAGAACGACGCCGCAGCGAACGCCGTGCACATCTGCAGGACCTCGACGTCGCCGGGCACCGGCCACGAGAAGAGCTTGCGGCCGACGATCGACACGATCGACATCACGACCAGGCCGACGAACACAAGCCCGCCGGCGATGGCGAGGTATTTCGAAGTGATCAGAAGCAGCCGGCCGCCCGGCCCGAACCGGTCCCGGCCGAGCGCCGGGGTCTCGCTGGCGATTTCCTGCATGAAATTCCTCCTGCGTCGGCGTTGCCCGACGACGACGGGCCCGCGACAATCTGTCTTGTGGCATCGGGCCGCGTGATGAAACCCGCGTGCCCGGCGTGGATAATACCGGGCAATTCAGTCGAACAGGTGCTTGACCTCCTCGGGCGGCGCCACTGCCTGGATTCGCTTCGGGTCCTCCGGGTGCCGTCGGGCAAAGATCCGGGTTTCCTGTCCTTCGACGAGCACGTCGGCGCCGCGGCGCACCACATGCGCCATCACGAACGACTTAGTCCGCCACTCGGCGACCGTTGTCTCGACCGTAATGTGGTCCCCGTAGGTGGCCGTTCGCAGAAACCGCGCCGACGCGTCGACGAGCGGCGTGCCGAAGATGCCGGTCTGCGCTTCCAGCGCGTGCCACGACGGGACGCCGGCCGCGACGAAAAAGTGGCGCGACGCAGAATCCATCCAGCGAAAATAATTGGGATAGAACACGATTTGCGCCGGATCGCAGTCGCCGAACTCGACGACGAATTCTGTGGTATGGCGAAAGGTCATGCGGCCTCGCTGGATAGCCGAAACAGTTCGGTGTCGCCGGTGAGCACCTGGTCGGCGCCCACGACGGCACGGAGCAGTGCGATGAATCCGGTCATCGCCGGTCAGCCGGCCCGCACCGTGTCCGCCGCGGGCCGCTTTTTCGTCCACACGATCGGCTGCGCGCGGACCGGCCGCGGCGGCGCACCGTGTTGCGCCAGCGCCCGGTCGAGCATCTTGCCGCCTTCGTCGGCCAATGCCGCCTCGCGCGCGTCGCGAATCGCTCGCACCCGCTCATCCGTGGTGTGGAATGCCCCACCGATGGCCAGATGTTCGATGATGTGGCGCAGATTGTCCTTGCCGCGCTCGTTGGTGGCGCCGTAGCCCTTGATCAGGCGGCCGGTCAGCGCGATCTCGTACGCGCAGGTCCAGTCCTCGCGCGCGCTGGTCTCGATCGCCGCCAGCCACCGCTCGATCAGCGCCTGTTCGTCGGCGTA
>JAAFGU010000471.1 GCA_010365205.1 Aromatoleum sp.
GTGTACGCGCTCATCACGACGAGGTCGGTGAAAAAGAGCGTAGCCGCGCACATCAGATACTGCGGCACCTGCGGGGTCGCCGGGTCGATGAACTGCGGCAGTACGGCGAGCATGAACACGATGCCCTTCGGGTTCGTCGCGTTGACCAGAAAGCCGCGCAGCAGCAGGCGCCGCGGCATGCCGTCCACGTCCCCGGCGAGCGCGTCCTCGGCCACGGGGGTCGCCGGCGATCGCCATTGCGTAATGCCGAGCCAGACCAGGTAGACCACGCCGAACCACTTGATCGCGAGGAAAAGCGTCGTCGACGCCGCGATCACCGCGCCGAGGCCCAGCGCGACGATCAGCAATACCAGCAGGATGCCGAGCTGAAGGCCGGCGATGTTCCACAGCGCGCGGGAGTAGCCGTAACGGACGCCCGCCGACATTCAGGAAATGGCGCCCGCGCCCGGCGACAGGCTGATAAGCCACGACGCGGCGAAGAAAGTGAGCCAGACGGACAGCGGCATGGTCAAAACCCGTTATCGAAACCCGGGACGGATTCGGGCCGCCATTTTACTACGGCATGTCGTGACCGGTAACCGGTAACCGGTAACCGGTGACCGGCGACCGGCGACCGTCCGCGCGACGCCGCCCCCTATTGCCGTCAATCGAGCGTCGAACGGAACGCGCGCAGCCCGATCAACATCACCGCGACCATGAACGCGACGATCGGCCAGGTTTCGGGCAGCACTTCGGCGATCGAGTTGCCCTTCAGCAGCACGCCGCGGACGATGCGCAGGAAGTGCGTCAGCGGCAGCACTTCGCCAACCGCCTGCGCCCAGCCGGGCATCCCGCGGAACGGAAACATGAACCCGGACAGAAGCATCGACGGCAGGAAGAAGAAGAACGTCATCTGCATCGCCTGCAGTTGGTTGCGCGCCACCGACGAAAACGTCAGGCCCAGCGTCAGGTTGGCGGCGATGAACAGCAGCACGGCGACGTACAGCACCCCGAGGTTGCCGTGCATCGGGACGTTGAAAATGAGCCGCGCGAGGATCAACACCAGCGACACCTGGACGAGTCCGATCATCACGTAGGGAACGATTTTCCCGGTCATAACCTCGAGCGCGGTCGCCGGCGTCGACAGCAGGTTTTCCATAGTGCCGCGTTCCTGCTCACGGGTGATCGCGAGCCCGGTCATCAGCACCATCGTCATCGTCAGGATCACGCCGATCAGCCCCGGCACGACGTTGTACTGGGTGTTCGCCTCCGGGTTGTAGCGTGCGTGCACGAGAACCTCGAAGGCCCGCCAGCGACGCCAGCGGCCCGGTCAGGTCGTGCGCGAGCGCCGACTGCGTGAGCTGTCGGAGCGCCGAGATCGCGTTGCCCGTCGCCGTCGGATCGGTGGCGTCGGCCTCGACCAGCACCGACGGGTGTTCACCGCGAACGAGCGCCCGGCCGAATCCGGCGGGCACGGTGACGACGAACTGCGCGCGGCCGGTCGCGAGCGCGCGTTCGGCCTCGTCCTCGCTGCCAGCCTCGCCGACGAATTCGAAGTAATCGCTGTTGCGCATCGCCGCCTGGACGCTGCGCGAGAACTCGCTGCGATCGGCGTCGATCAGAATCGTCGGCAGATGCTTGGGATCGGAATTGATCGCGAATCCGAACAGCACCAGCTGGATCACCGGGATGCCGACGATCATCCCGAAGGTCAATCGGTCGCGCTTCAGTTGAATGAATTCCTTGCCGACGATGCCAAGCCAGCGCGAGAAGGAAAAAAAGCCGTTCATGGCGTCCTCGCGGCCACGGAAGGCGGCGCGGAATTCTGCATCAGATGAATGAACACATCTTCCAGACCCGGCTCGGTCTGCCGCCAGGTGCGGCCCGGCTCGGCCTTGAACGGCGCGAGCGCCGCGTCGAGCTCTCCGGGGTTCGATCCGGTCACGTGCAGCGCCGTGCCGAACGCCGCCACCTGTTCGACGCCCGGCAGAGCGCGCAGCCGAATCGCCAGTGCCGGAAGATCGGGTCCTTCGACGGTCCACGTCACCAGCGGCTGGCTGGCAACGACTTCGGCCGCCGTACCCTGCACCAGCAACTGCCCGTTGAGAATGTAGCCCAGCTTGTGACAGCGCTCGGCCTCGTCCATGTAGTGGGTGCTGACGAGCACGGTGATGCCCTGCGCGGCGAGCCCGTGAAGTTCGTCCCAGAAATCGCGCCGCGCCTTCGGATCGACGCCCGCGGTCGGTTCGTCGAGCAGCAGTAATTGCGGTTCGTGCAGCAGGCATGCGGCCAGCGCCAGCCGCTGCTTCCAGCCGCCCGAGAGTTCGCCAGCGAGCTGGTCGCCGCGCGCGGTGAGCCCGAGTTGCGCCAGCGAGGCCTCGATGCGCTGAGCAATCCGGTCCATCCCGTACATCCGCCCGATGAAGCGCAGGTTCTCGCGAATCGTCAGGTCCTCCCATAGCGAAAACCGCTGCGTCATGTAGCCGGCGTGCCGCTTGATTTGCCGCGCCTCGCGCAGGATGTCGAAACCGAGGCAGGTGCCGGAGCCGCTGTCCGGCGTCAGCAGACCGCAGATCATCCGGATCGACGTCGTCTTGCCACTGCCGTTCGGACCGAGAAAGCCGAAGATCTCGCCGCGCCGCACCGACAGCGCAAGGTCTTTCACGACGTGGTGGCTGCCGAAGCTCTTGTTCAGTCCGCGGACATCGATGACGACGTCGTCGGCAGCGGGGGCGGCCATGGTCAGGACGACGGCAAGGTCACGTCGACCGGCTGCCCCGGGTGCAGCTTCACCGCATCCTGCGGCGAAGGCTTCGCCTCGACCAGGTAAACGAATTTCGTCCGGTTGTCCTTCGAGTACAAAACGGGCGGCGTGAATTCCGCGCGGTCGGAGATGAACACGATCGTCGCGGACACCGGCGCGGCGCAGCCGTCGCAGGCGACCGTCACCGATTGCCCGTGCTTCAAGCGCCCGAGCACGGTTTCGGCGACGAAAAAGCGGACCTTCACATTGCCGGGCGGCAGCACGCTGGCGACGGGGCCGCCGGCCGGCACCCAGTCGCCGACGACGAAGTACGTATCATCGACCAGACCCGTCGCGGGCGACGCGACGG
>JAAFGU010000472.1 GCA_010365205.1 Aromatoleum sp.
CGGCCGTGCAGTCGCAGGCCGCCAGCGCGGCGAAGACGGCCGCAGCGGCCGCACCCCAGCCCAGCGCCGACGCAACGCGCTACGACGGTGCGTGGGTCGCGACCTACAAGTGTTCGGCGGTTAATCGGGCGCCCCCGTTCACGCGCAGTGGGGGGATCGTCGTGCGCGGCGGCGAGTTTACGGTCGAACGCGGCGTCCCCGGCCAGCCCGGGTACGACATCGCGAGCGGCCGTCCCGCCGCGGACGGCACGCTCGTGATGACCGGCAACGGCATCAGCCCACTGCCATTCGCGTACGGCAGGCGGTACGACATCCGTTTCGATGGACGTTGGACCGGCGATCGCTTCGTGCTGCAAGGCGCGTTCGGCGCGCGCACTTGCGAGGTCGAGATCGCGCGTCCGGGCACGGCGTCCGAGCCGCTCGGCAAGTCCCGCAGCTGACGCTACTTTCGCCACTTGCGCGCCAGACCGTCGAAGTAGTCCGGATGCCGATCCGCGATTCTGCGCGCGAGCGCGAGATTGCTGATGAGGTGGACGGGCATCGACGCAGTCGCGCGGTCCGCGTCACCCTCGCGCACCGCGCGACGCTGATCGTTTCGCCGGTGATATAGGGAGAGTCGGCGAGCAGGAAGTGCACGGCCTTGGCGATGTCTTAGGGCGTGCCTTCGCGTCGCAACGGCGTGCTCGAGATGATGCGCTGCCGCGACAGCTCGAAGCGCGAGTAACCGGAAAGGGTCGCAACCTGCCGTTCGCGATTGGGGGCCGCGTCACAGGGTGGCGAGCGACGGACGATGCGGCGTCTGCGGCGCCGCGCCGGTCCCGCTGCCGACAATACGCGGTTGCGCATCGACCGACTGGTCCGAACAGCAGGCGATTGCATCCCACCGGGCATCCAAGCTACGATTGCCGCAGGCGCACCTGCCCGCCAGAGGAGTGACCCCGATGGAACGGAAACAGGCCAGCGATTTTCCGCCGGAAGTCCTGAAGCTGTTCGATGGTTACGTTCACGGCATGCTCAGCCGCCGTGATTTCCTGGATCGCGCCGCAAAATTCGCCGTCGGCGGCGTCGGCGCGGCGGCGATGCTGGAGAGCCTGAGGCCGAACTACGCCTTCGCCCAGCAGGTCGCCAAGGACGACCCTCGCATCAAGACCGACTATCTGACCTACCCGTCGCCGCAGGGCTCGGGAACCATGCGTGGATATTTCGCGCGCCCGGCGAACGCCGGCGGCAAACTGCCCGGTGTCGTCGTCATCCACGAGAATCGCGGCCTCAATCCGTACATCGAGGATGTCGCGCGACGCCTGGCGTTGGAAAACTTCGTGGCCTTCGCGCCGGACGGGCTGACGCCTCTCGGCGGCTATGCCGGCGATGACGAAAAGGCGGCGCAGCTATTTGGCCAGCTCGACCCGGCCAAGCGCACCGAAGACTTTATTGCCGCCTTCGGGTTTCTGAAGTCGCGTCCGGAATGCACGGGCAAGGTCGGCGCCGTCGGCTTTTGCTTTGGAGGAACCATCGTCAACACGTTTGCCGTGCGGCTGCCGGATCTCGCGGCGGGGGTGCCGTTCTACGGCGGCCAGCCGAGCGCCGCCGACACCGCCAAAATCAAGGCGCCGCTATTGATCCATTACGCGGGTCTCGACGAGCGCCTCAATGCCGGCTGGCCCGCCTACGAGGCGGCGCTCAAGGCGAATGGCGTGAAATACCAGATGTACATCTATCCGAACACGAATCACGGCAGTATTTTCCAATAGGGAAATGAGCCTGAAGGCTGCTAGGCGGCGGCTTTAGATCGACGGTTTATGGATTGGAAGAGTTTAGAACTGGCG
>JAAFGU010000041.1:0-6281 GCA_010365205.1 Aromatoleum sp.
GGTGCTCGCCCCCGGCGCGATCTTCGTCAGCTACCAGGCGGCGCGCGGATCGCTCTGGGCGTATGTCCTCGAGCGCGGGGCGCAGCCGGTCATCGTGCCGCTGGGAGACCTGCCCGAGGTCGACACGATGGTCGTCGTGCTGCGCACCGCGCTGGCGAGCGACGAGCCGCGGCGCGCACCGATCTGGAAAACCCCCGCGGGTCGGTACGTCAACGCGCTGACCGAGCCGGTGCCCGGGGCACTGCGGTTCAGCCCGCGGGCACTCGCCGCAGAACTCGCCCATCTGTTGCTCGCTCCGCTGCGGGCCCATCTCGCGCGCGCCCGGCACATTACCATCGCGGCGGACGGGACGTTGGGACTGCTGCCGTTCGAGATACTGCCATTCGACGGAGCGCCGCTGGTCGCAACCCGGGAGATCACGTATGCGCCGTCGCTGGCGGTGTGGAATGCCCTGTCGCGCGGGGCGAGAGGGACCCCAGCTCGTGACCTTGTCGCCTTCGGCGCGCCGGACTACGCGCGGCTGCGTGGCACTCCCGCAGCTGCGGGACCGCTAACGCAGCTTCGCTGGGCGCCGTTGCCCGGGGCTGCCAGGGAAGTGGCGGCGGTTGCCGGCAGTTTCGCCGCGGGACGCAGCCGCATCTTCGATGGCGTCGACGCGACCAAGGCAAACTTTGTCGCAGCGAATCGCTCGGGAGAGCTCCGGCAGACGCGATACCTGCACGTGGCGGCCCATGGCTACCTGTCTCCGGCGGCGCCGCAGTGGTCGGCGATCGTGCTCGGCGGCGATGCCGATGCGCCCGGCTACATCACCGCCGCCGAACTGGCGACCTACGACATTGGCGCCGAGCTCGTCGTGCTGTCGGCCTGCGAAACGGCGCTCGGCAAGGACGTCGCCGGCGAAGGGCTGTTCGGCCTCCCGTATGCGCTGACCGTCGCCGGCGCCCGCTCGACGCTGCTCACGCTCTGGCCCGTCGCCGACGCCAGTACCGCCGCATTCATGCAACGCTTCTACGCGAAGCTCGCGCGCGGGACCGCGCCGCCGCGCGCGCTCGCCGAGACCAAGCGCGAGTTTCTCCGGGATCCGAAGCGCCGCGCGCCCTTCCACTGGGCGCCGTTCGTGCTGTACGGACGTTGAGGCAGCCAGTCCGCAGCGCGGTCATCACGCCGTGTACCGGCGCATCGCCTTGCGCATGATGCGCAGCTGGCGCGCGAAGCGCGAGCAGGCGACGCAGACCAGCAAGTGCAGGCGCAGCGTGAACCACTCGCCCGTGGTGAGCGGCCGGTCCTGACGCTGCGAGACGAGGCGCGTTGCGTCGCGGCAGTTCAAGGCGTGGGTCAGTTTTCGGATCAGGGACAGCATGATTTCGGGAGCCGGAGCGGGTTGAGGAGACGCCGGAATCAGCCGCGCGCGGCGCCGCCCGCAAACCAGTTCTGCTCCAGGCATTGACGCAGCGACATCCTGGCCCGGTACAGGATCACCCACAGATTGTTCGCGGTGATCGTCAATTCCTTACAGATCTCCTCCGTGTCGAGCTCCATCACCTCGCGCATCATGAACGCCCGGGCGGCGTTGGCGGGAAGCTTCTCGAGACAGAAGTCCAACGCGTCGAAGAACTCGCGGCGTTGGAGCGCCGCCTCGGGATCGCCCCAGTCGGCGGGCTGCGTGTCCCAAGCGCCCTGGTCATTGAACAGGGCTTCGAAGTCGTCGATGTCGAGCTCGCTGTCGAGACTGCCAAACGATGCGACGGCCTGCGGCTCCCGTTTCTTCTTGCGGATCGCGTCGACGATCTTGTGCTTGAGGATGCCGGTGAGCCAGGTCTTGAGGCTCGACTTGCCGGAGAACCCGCTTCCCGAGAGCGCCGCGAGCAATGTTTCCTGGACGACGTCTTCCGCCCGATCGTGGTCGCGCAACTGCAATCTCGCGACGCGGAGCAGATAGCCTCGGTGCGTGTTGATCTGGTCGGCGAAGGCGGGATCGGCCATGGCCGAATTGTGCCAGAACGACGTCGAGCTGCCGACTCTCGATGCACCGGCGGACGAGTTCGAGGGCTACGCCGGGGCGATATCCGCGACCCGTTCGTCGCGACCCGGGACAATCCGACCGGGAGCGGAACAAGTCCGCGTTTCGGTGGCCAGCCCCGTCGCCATCGCTCCCGTCTGCGGACGCCGTGGCGCGCCCCTCCGAATGCGGGTTGCATTCGAAACGCGAGGGCGGCCGTTCCCGCCTCCGGACGAATGCGGTGCGAAGCCGCGGTCAGGCGCTCGATAGGGCGAGCGCGTGCGCGGGATGCCACGCACCGCCACGGCGGCGCGCGTGTGCGGCGCGCGGCATCTCCGAACCTGCGGTCCCTGCGCCGAATGAATGGAGGCGCTTTGCCGACCCCGTGGCGCTGCCGTGGGGTCGCAGCGGGCGGCTAGCCTGCCCGTCTGCGCATGGCCACAAATCCCGCCATGGGCAGGAGCGCTGCGAGCATGAGCAAAGCCCACGTGGAAAGGGTGGGGACGTTTGTTACATCCTCGGGAATGGCGACGGGCGGTGGCACTGGCGTCGCGGGGCCACCGCTGCACGCAGTGACGTTATTGCTGTCGAGCGTCACAGCACCGTTGCGCGCAAGCGCCCGCCCATCGACCGTGGCGCCGGTGGTCAGTGTGATGCTCTGGAGCGCCAAAATGTTTCCTGCCATCGCGGTGGTTGTGCCGAGGGTCGCCGAACTGGTGACTTGCCACCACACGCCACAAGCGGAAGCCTGATTGATCAGCGCAATCGACGAGCCGCTTGCAGTCGTCAGCGAACTCGCCATCTGGAAGATGTATACCCCCGCTCCGTCGAGCGTAAGTGTTCCATTCAGGCTACCCGCCCCCATGCAATAAACGCCCGGTGTCAGCGTCGTGGCACCTCCTGCGCCCAACAGTCCACCGGCGATCGTCGTTCCACACACCCGAGTGGCGGCATCGTTGTACGCGATGGTGAGATCGGACTGGGCGGCCTGCGCGACCGGGTCCGCGTGGTGCGTGAAACCGGTATCTGGAACGATGCTTCCCGGCGGAAAGCCGGTAATCGAACTGCCGGGCCAGACACCCACGTTTCCGGTGACGACGGTCGGGCCGGTATTGGTCACTGCCGAACCCGCCAGGACTCCGAAGTTGCCTGCCATACCCAAATTTATGTTCTGCGCCCATGCCGATGAAACGGCACAGGCAATCGCGACCAATCCCAAGCTTGCCAGCAAGCGACGATAATTTCGAATGAAGCTGGAGTCCTCTTCGGCAACAGGGGGCACAACGTTCTGGGATCGAGTGGTGGAGGCAGTCTGAGCGTTCATGGCATTGTCCATTGGGCGTGGATGAATTACCGCGGAAGCATAAAACTTGCACGAACTCGCGCTGAGCGTTCGTTGTCAACAATCTTCGCGATTATTTCCCGTTATTTCAAGCTGGTCGGTGTGGTAGCGCACATAGTGTGAGCGAACAAGCGATTTTGAGCAGCTTAGATCATCGGCAAGGAAGCAGCCACGAGCGGCCGAAGGACCACGGAATCGAATCCTTGAACGATGCGAGGCTACTCTTCCCGTCGTGCCCAATCATTGGCCAGAACCGCTCGATCGCACGCGATAATTCAGGCGCCTCGCGGCAACGGAAAGATGCAGCGCTTTTCCGTCGGGATACTTGTCGGGATACTTTACACACCGCCTTTTTATCGCGCGCGCATCATTTCCCAAGCGTTTGAACTATAACGATAGTCCACTCAGGGCATGTTTCATGCGTGCAATTGTTTTGGCCACCGACCGAGTGCGCTTGATTTTTCGGCGGGCCTAGCTGCCTCAACTGACTTGGGCAAAGGCTGCGCCAACAAGGAGTAAGCAAATGAACGCCATGAAATTGGCAGTACCGTTGTTCGTCGCACTGGCTTACGGTCCCTCCCCGGCTTTGGCCGGGCCAATACTGGGCGCGAATTTGGCGAGCTTCGCGGTGCTCGGCGCCACGGGGGTAACCAATGTCCCGGTGAGCACCATTGGCGGAAATCTGGGTTCCGCCCCAAATCCATCGGTCGGCGGGGGGTACATTTTCACATCTGGATCGTTACAACAAAATACCGCAATTGCGCAGGCCGCTCAGATTGAGCTCGACGCTGCGATCCTTGCTGTTAATGGCACCGGGCCCGGTCTCACAATTGGCTCGGACCTCACTGGCACGATCTTCCCGGGCACCTATACGGTTCCCGCCGCGGCTACTAATTTGTCGGGAGCACTCATTCTCGATGGTGGGGGCAACGCCAACGCGGTGTGGAATTTTCTGTTCCCTACCACGCTCATCACCTCGACGTTCTCGACAGTTACCATGATCAATGTCGGTTCAGGTGCAGGTGTCGGGCTGTATTGGAGTGTCGGCACCGGCGCGACTCTCAACGGCCCGACGTTCGCAGGAAATGTCCTCGCGAATACCATCGACAGCAGTAACGGCGATCTGACAATTACTTGCGGCAGACTCTTGTCGGCCGAGGCACAAGTGACGTTGATTCACGACAGGGTCTCCATCGGCTGCGCGGGTATCGGGCTCGGAAGCGGGGGCTTTGACCAAGGCGTCGCTATTGGGTCGGGGGGCACTGGTGGGTCCGGCGGCCAAATCGTCAACGGCGTCCCGGAACCCGGTACATTTCTGCTTGTCGGCCTCGGGCTGGCGGGGTTGTTTGCCTCTAGAAAAAGGTTATTTCCCGGCGCTTGACGGCTCGCGCGGCCACCCAATGTAGGTGCCGCGCGCCTCGTCTCCGGCCTGGTGGCCCCGGCATGTCCTGAGCGTGGTCGAAGGGCTCAGCGCGAACAGGCTTTTTCAACGAACCGTGGGAAGCCTCGGCTGGCGGTTCGCTCGGGCAGCAGGCGATCCGATTCTTTCTTGGCCACCGCGTAGCACTCGCAAACGCGAGTTTCCAGTCGGGGACGATCGAGCACGGTAATCTTGCCGCGGCTGTATGCGGCTGTAATGGGTCCCTCCGGCGGTCTGCAGATGTCCGGCGGTTTTGACCACGCCCTCGCGGCGCACCCTCAGCGTGTTGCGATCAACTCCTCGGTCATGGTCAGGTCGTTGGGGGCAGGCCGTCCGAGCTCATTAGCAGCCTGCGGCACATCTGCTGTTCCAACGCAGGGTGGCGGTTACACCCCGCGGTCTGGCCCTCTGTGTGAGCACCGCCTGCGTGCAACGCAGCACCGAATGCCGCAGCGGGCCGCCTTGTTCGAATTCCGTTTTCCATCGCGCGTTTAAGCGATCGACCGGGGAATCAGGCCCGTCATTCTTCTTGTATGTGCGGAAGCGCACGGATTTCGCCATGGCCTTCACGTAGGATCAACTGGTAAATCGTTCCTCGCCCGCGCGGTGGTCGCGACCAGGCTCCGCAAGAATCGTTGGAGCATTGCAGAGGCGCCTTGAACAACGACCGCCTGATCCGTCGCGCGAACGACGGGCCGGAAGGCGCTGAGGTTTGGATGGCTGCGCGCAATACCGCGCTCGGCTCGTGCACGACACACAGGAAAACTTGTCATGAGATATTCAATCGTATTGGCAGCAGCAGTGTCCGCTCTGGCATTGAGCGCATGTGACCGACCGACGGTGGTGGTGCCCGCGGCCCCGGCGGCCGTCGTTGCGGTACCTGTTCCCGGACCTGCGGGCCCTCAAGGCGCGACGGGCGCGCCTGCGGAAAAAGGCGACACCGGCGCAACGGGTGCAACTGGCTCGACTGGCCCGACCGGCTCGACCGGAATGACGGGCGCGGAAGGTGCGAAGGGCGACAAGGGCAAAACGGGTGGGGACACGATCGTGGTTGTTCCTGCACCTGCTCCCCAGCGCTGATTGGGTTGCATTGGTGGCTGGGCGGGCGGTCCGGGCGGTGGCCAGATGCCACCGCCGCCGGGCGTATTGCGCGTGGGCGGGCGGCACTCTCGCGTTGAGCCGTCGACAACCTCGGGGGACTCCAAGGCCGAGGCGGCGTGCGCGCGCTTTCGCTGCCGTCGGGAACGACGACGCGGGAGCGGCCGGGCGGCGGGGATTTATCTTGGCGAGTGTCCCGCCAGTGTCCCGCGCAAAGAAAAAGGGGCTAGGAATTTATCCCTAACCCTTCAGCGGGGCCATCTCGCGCTCGATGGTGTCCAGCAGCTCCTTGGAGTGATGCGCCTCAGCGATGTCGATGTCGGTCAGTTCAGCGATCTCGGCCATCTGTTGCGATGCCAATCCGACGCGGTCCAGCTCGGCCTCCTGGAACAGCACGCCGAAATCGGCCAGGTTTTTCCGAA
>JAAFGU010000041.1:6287-17959 GCA_010365205.1 Aromatoleum sp.
AAGCCGCTCCCCCGCCAGCGAATCGCCGCAGCGGAGGTGATGGTCAAGAAACGATAGGGGAGCACCGACGGTAAACGTGTGAAGCCACAGGGCAACCTTGGCGAGCTCGACCGCCATGGGATTCTTGTCGACGCCGTGGATAACACGCTTCAAGATCATGCGGCGCACGATGTGCCGGTCGTCGAGCTGGGCGGGGTCGATGGCCCAGCGTTGTGACCGTCCAGCGGCGAGGACGCGGTCGCGGATGTCGGCGATTCGCCCCGCCAGCGGAGAGACCCAGGGATTGGTAATTTGCTTTGCCCACCGCTGTGCGCCTACGATTTCGGTCGCGCCGCATCGGCTCGCCGCCCGACGTTCGCTGGAGGTCGAGCGACACGTCACGGTGCAAGAAGTCATGGAGCAAGCCATCATCGCTGCCTTGCGTGCGGCCGGGGAGATGCCCGGGAAGTAGTGACTACGACGGGCGCGATCGCCTCGGTGCCGAAAGAGCAACCTCCCGCGGCGCCGCGCGGTCCGCGTCCGAAGCTGGTGTGTTGGCTTCGGTCACATCATGCGGTCCGAGTTGCGCTACGTCGGGCTCGGCTCGCTCTCTGGCCCGGGATCCGATCAGCACACGGCACCAGAGGCCGCGAGAGCTCGCCGACAGCGTTTTCGCTCTCCCTACCTAGCTTGGCCGCGGTTCAGGTGCACTGAAGGGTGGCAATCGAGTCGCGCGCGATTCTGTCCCGTCGTCGTGCTCGAGGGGGGTTGCCATTCAGCGTAGATGGCGATGGCGACAAGCCGCCGCCAGTGAGCGTCGATGGATTTGCCACGCCGATCCGGCAGCTTTCGACCCACTCCGGCCATTCAATCTGCTCACTGCATTCCTCAGTCATTTGAGCGAACCGGCGCTTGTGTTGCGCTGGGTGTAATAAGCGTCTATAAATTGCGTTCGTTCCTCACGGCATGCACCGTCTTTATAGACAATGCCTAAGCTTTCCTCTCTGCCGACACACGGGCATCCCTTCTGGATGCATGTGCGTTCTCCGTGTAGCAAAAAACGTCATCCCGACAACGAACAACGGAGGCATATCATGAAACACCTCCCACGCCTGCTGCTGCTCATCGCCGTGCAAGCCGCTTTAATGGTCGTGCCCGCGTGGGCGGACGACGAGCAATCCCGCGACCTCAAGCCCGTCGGGGAAAAACTTGGGACGGTACGTTTCCCCACCTCGTGCACCCCGGCGGCCCAGCGGCAGTTCGAGCGCGCCGTGGCGCTGCTGCATTCGTTCTGGTTCTCGGAATCGAGCAAGGCGTTTGCGGCCATCGCGCAGACCGACCCGAGTTGCGGAATAGCGCACTGGGGCAGTGCCGTGACGTTGTTCGGCAATCCGTTTACCTGGCCCCTGACCGGCAATGCCCTGACAGACGGCTGGGCGGCGGTGGAAAGAGCGAAGGCAGCCGGCGCCAAGACCGCACGAGAGCAGGACTACATCGCGGCCGTCGAGGCGTTCTACAAAGACGCGGACAAGATCGACCACCGCACGCGCGCCCTCGCGTATGAGAAGGCGATGGAACAGGTTGCGCAGCGCTATCCCGACGACACCGAAGCATCGATTTTCTACGCCCTGGCGCTGAACACGACGGCGCTCGCGACCGACAAAACGTATGCTAACCAGCTCAAGGCGGCGGCGATACTCGAAATAGTGTTCAAGGGCCAGCCCAATCATCCGGGCGCGGCACATTACCTGATCCACAGCTATGACTATCCGCCGATCGCCGAGAAGGGCCTTCCGGCCGCGCGCAGTTATGCCGAAATCGCGCCGTCCGCGCCACACGCATTGCACATGCCCTCGCACATCTTCACGCGGCGGGGATTCTGGCAGGATTCGATCGAAAGCAACCTGAAATCGAAGAACTCCACCGACAACCATTTTGACCGTCTGCACGCCATGGACTACCTGGTGTACGCCTACCTGCAAAACGGCCAGGACGGGAAGGCAAGCGCGGTGAGCGATGAGGTGAAGGGGTTCAAGAAGGTCAATTCGGAGAGCTTCCCCGCCGCCTTCGCGCTGGCGGCGATCCCGGCGCGCTTCGCACTTGAGCGGGCCCGCTGGGGCGAAGCAGCGAAGCTGGCGCTGCACCCGAACGAGCTCGACTACCCGTGGGCAAGCTTTCCCCACGCCGAAGCCGTTTTGACATTTGCCCGTGCCATCGGGGCCGCTCGTAGCGGCGACGTCGCCGCGGCGCGCAGCGACCTTGCGAGGCTCAAGACGTTGAAAGAAAACCTCGTGCAAGCAAAGAACAATTACTGGTCCGGGCAGGTAGAGATTCAGATCCAGGCCGCTTCCGCGTTGGCAGCCTACGCCGAGGGCAAGAAGGAAGAAGCGCTGGCGTTGATGCGCGCGGCAGCGGATATGGAGGACGCCACCGAGAAACATCCCGTCGTGCCAGGTCCCCTCATCCCGGCTCGCGAACTACTGGGCGACATGCTGCTGGAGCTGCAATTGCCGGCGCAGGCGCTGACGGAATTCGAGGCCTCGGCGCAGCGCGAACCAAATCGGCTGCGCGGCTACTACGGCGCGGCCAGAGCAGCGGAAATGGCGAACGACGGGCAAAAAGCGACAGCTTATTACGCAAAGCTCGCGGAGCTCGCGCTGGGCGCAGATAGTGAGCGGCCGGAATTCCGACAAGCGAAAGCTTATTTGGCGAAGAAGTAGCGCTCCACTGTACGTGGAACGAGCCATAGAAGGGCGGTTCGCCGATGAATCACCTCGTCGACGAATGGAAGTTCGCCCATACGACGACGCCTCCCGGCTGGACTTCACCTTGGCCGAGGGTCCGCTTCAGGCTGTTCTGACACATTCAAACGACGGCGCGACTGTCGCCAATGGTCGTTACAGGCCTTCAGCAAAAACGTCCGATCAAGAAAACGTTTTCGGCTTTACAGCGGCGGTGGCACCGGCAATAGTGCACATCAAGCCGTCGATGTCGGGCGGCTCCCAGTTTGGTTTGTCGCAGCCACAGAATTGCGGAACGAAACGCAACCGCTAAAACCGCCGCGACCCGCATGCATGTATATTGGTGGCGAACCAGGGACTCGAACCCCGGACCAAAGGATTATGATTCCTCTGCTCTAACCAGCTGAGCTAGTTCGCCAAGGGGCAGGATTGTAATCGATTCCATCTCCTTTGGTCAAAGCGGCGCGGCGTGTCGCAGGGGACAGCGGCCATGCCCGCCTGGCTGCCGTACGCGCCATGGCACGTCCTGGCCGCCCTTCCTTTGGCCGTTCTCGCCGCCTATACGATGTGCGGCGCGACCGGCTTCGGCTCGTCGATCATCGCGGTGCCGGCGCTGACGCATTTCTTTCCGCTGACATTCGCCGTCCCGTTGGTCACCGCTCTGGATTTCGTTGCGACGACCAATGCGAGCCGCGTCGGGATCGATCGCACGAGTGGCCCGATTCGTCGCATGCCAGGAGCGCGCGGGGTGGAAGCAAACCTGCAGCGGATTCCAGTACGACGCCTCTCCGAGTATCGGGCTACTCGTTGCGGGAACCCGGACGTCCTCCAGTGTCCCCGCTTCGGAGGGACTTTTTTTGCACGCTGCGGTTGCGATCGGCTCCGCGGCCCTCGCGCCCGGTCGCGCTGCCGGTAGGCTAACCCAGCCTGCGTTTGAGGTAGCGCATCACCGGTCCGATCAGCGGCAGCTTCGCGTAGAGCTCCTCAGCGGCGTCCCAGTAATCCCGGTGATAGACGATGCGGCCTTCCGCGTCGAACTTGAGGTGCGACGCGCCGTGGATTGCGTGCACGGTATCCGGCCTGTACCTGCGCATCCTGAAAGTGAAGTCCCAGGTCAGCAGCGCGGCGCTCTCGTCGACGACCTTGTCCCCGATCGCGAACCTGCAGTCGGCGAGATTTTCGAACATGTGCGCGAAAATCCGCTGAATCTCGGCGACCCCGCGAACGTCGTTGAACGGGTCGCGGAAATACGCGTTCGCCGCGTAGACCTCGGGAAGCCGCGCGATGTCCCCGGGCGCCAGTGCCTCGTAGAACGCGATGGCGCGCCCGACGGCATCCTGGATTCCGGCCGTACTCACAGTCCGGTCGCCTTGCGCACCGCGGCGAAGTACAGGCGATACGGCAGCAGGCGCAGGAATTTGAGCTGCCGCGTGAATGCGCGCGGGAAGTGAATCTCGAAGTCGCCGCGCTCGATGCCGGCGATGATTTCCTGCGCCGCCTCGTCGGCGGTGATGAGGTGCGGCATGTTGAACTGGTTCTTCTCGGTCAACGGTGTGGCGACGAATCCGGGGTTGATCAGGTAGACCCCGAATCCCCGGGGCTGCAGGTCGAGGTAGAGCGTCTCCGTAAAGTTGATCAGTCCCGCCTTCGACGCGCCGTAGATCAGCGCCTTGGGCAGGCCGCGATACCCGGCGACGCTGGACACGATACCGATCGCCCCCGTGCCCTGCGCGAGCAGCCCGGGCAGCACCGCGGCGACCGTCGCGATCGGCCCGTTGAGATTCACCTCCAGCAGCGCGTCAGCCTCCGCTTCGTTCAATTCCCAGGCGCGGATCTCCTTGTGCGTTCCGGCGACAATGAGCACGAGATCGCAGCCGCCCCACTCGGCCCGGATCCGCTCCCACGCGGCGGCGACATCCGATCCTTGCGTGAAATCGAGGGGCGCGATCAGCGCACGCGGATCCCCCGCGGCAACAGCGCGAAGCTTGTCTTCCGACCGCGCCGAAATCGCGACGCGCGCACCCGCGCGCAGCAGTTCCTGCGCCGTCGCGGCTCCGATTCCGTACGACGCGCCAATTACCCAGACGCGGACACGGGGCCAGGGGGCCAGAAGCGGATTGAGCGGCGCGAACAAGCCCATCGCGGTCAGCGCTTGCGGAACGACAGCGTCACTTCGCCCACGCGGAGGCCGAACTTGGACATCGTCGTCCGGTTGAGCATCGTGTTCTCGTCGATCAGGTACATCCAGTCGTCCATGTCCATGTTCCACACCCGGCCGTCGACCGGCAGTGCCAGCAAGTAGTTCCAGTGCAGCGCATTGCCCTGCGCCTGCCCGAGCGCGTTGCCCACGACATCGGCTGCGGTTCCGGTATAGCGGTCGCCGTCCTTCACCAGCGTCCAGACGCGGTTCTGCTTTTCGCCGTCGGCGTACTCGAAGTGCTCGTCGAGCGTCCCGCGGTTCCCTTCCCACTTCGCGTCGATACGCACGTGGAAGCGCTTGACCACTTTCCCCGAACGATCCTGGAACATGCCCCAGCCATCGATCGTGCCGGTGAAATATTGTGCGAGGTCGAGCGCAGGTTTTTCGGACCGGTATTCGCCGACGTCGGTCGTCGCGCAACCGAAGAGCCCGGCGACGGCAAACAGGGCGAGCGTGGATTTTTGGATCATGAACCTCTCCTGGTCAAAGCGTGGAACCGACAGAGTGCGGCGAGTGCGCCGAGTTTTAGCACGCAGGGTACCGCGGCGTAGACAAAGGCGAGCGCCCCGAGAGCTGTCGATGATTTCGTGCCGGGAGCGTAGCCGAGGAACGCGAGCAGCGGCAGCCCGATCCCGGCGGCGAGCGCGAGGTTCAGCTTCGTCGCCAGCGTCCAAAGTCCGAAATAGGCGCCGGCCGGGCGAGGGTGCGAATCGCGGCCGATCACGTCCGCGAGCAGCGACGGCGGCAGCGCGAGGTCCGCGCCGAGCGCGAGTCCGGACACGACGCAGATTGCCGCGTACGCCGTGGTGTCGCCCGCAGACAGACCCCACGCCCAAACGAACGCGACGATGGCGGCGACCATTGCGACGGCCCAGGCTTGGGCCTTTCCGATCCGTTCCGACAAGCGCACCCACAGCGGCAGTCCCGCGGCGCCCGCGATGAAGTACAGCGCAAGAAAAAGACCCTGCTTTGCGTCGGCGACGAGCACGTCGGCGATGAAGAACAAAACCAGTGTGGCCGGGATTGCCGACGCGATGCCATTGGCCATGAACGCGGCGAGGAGACGTCGAAACAGGGGGTCGGCCAGCGGCGCCGTAAGCGCCCCCCAGGTTTTGGCCGACGCGACGGCGAGGCGGGGCGCCGCCGGCGCGTGCATCGTCACGGCGAGGCATAGCAGCGCGAAGCCCGCGTAGAACCCGGCGAATATAGGGAGACCGGTCTCCGGATGACCGGGCGCGCCGAGCAAGGTCGGAGTTACGCTCGCCACGACGACACCGACCAGCGCCAGCCCCTCGCGCACGGCGGTGATACGCGTGCGCTCGGCCGCGTGCTGTGACAATTCGGCACCCCAAGCGTTGTGGTTGATGGTCGCCAGCGAGAATGCTGCGTAGACGAGCGCGAGCGAGACGCCGAGCCAGACGATCAACGGACCCTGAGCGCGCGGGATCGGCAGAAACAGCGCTGCCATGCCGAGCGCCAGCGCCGGCGCGGCAGCCGCAATCAGCATCTTGCGCGAGGGGGCGCGATCGCTCCACACGCCCAGCAGCGGATCGAGAACGCCGTCGGCGAGTCGCAGCGCCAGAAGCAGCGCACCCAGCAGCGCAAGATCCACGCCGAGGTAGTCGCCGTAGAACTTTGGCAGGTGCACATAGAGTGGCAGCGCCGCCATCGCGAGCGGCATCCCGAACAGTCCGTAGGCGAATAATGATCCGGTCGCCAAACGGGCTGTCGCGCCGGAAGCGCCTGCCCCGGCGGGACTCTTCTCGGCAAATCTCACGCCGTCTTGCCGGTTACGCGCGGCGGGCGCCGGCCACGACTCCTGCGCCCGGCTCCGGTCCGGACGTTCACGGTTCCTCGCCGAGCAGCTTTTTCCGGAATTCGGGGCGCGAGGTCTTGGGGTCGAGCCAGATCCCGAAGAATGCTTGTGAGAACTCATCGTCGGCGATGTCCCCGATTGGCGCGCCGTTGAGGTAATAGCGAACCGTGCCCGGCGTCAGGTGAACGCCGGTGATCCGGTCGCCTTTCCTGACATTCGGAAAGATGCGCGCCATCGCTTCACCCCAGCGCCGGCGCTGTTCGGCCGTGCCGCACCCGAGCTTTTCAATTTCGTCGACGCTCCGCTGGGCGATGAGAACGCCGTCGAGATTGCGCCGATAGTGGATGTCGAGAGCGTAGGCGCGGTCGGCGGGCCATCCGGGGCCATCGACCCAGTACCAGGCGTTGTAGATCGACAGGCCGAAGAAGGTCATCTCGCCGCCGCCGAGCGCGCGGAGACTCGGTGTCAGCGCTGCGACAGTGGGAGGCAGCGGTGGCACATGCATCGAGCGATCGCCCGCCATCGCCGCAACCGCGGCGCCGGACAATGCGACTGCCAGAAGCGTTACCCCCAAGCGGGCGACGTCAACAAACGAGTGCAGGACGCGGTCAGCGCGCGACGAGCGTGTACTGTCCGACATCCGTCGATCCACTGGAGAAGCCGGCGGCGCAGTACGCGAGGTAGAAGCGCCAGCAACGGATGAAACGCTCGTCGAATCCCTGCGCGCGGACTGCGCCGATTCGGGCGTCGAAGGCGGCCAGCCAACGCTTGAGCGTCTCGGCGTAGTCGCGACCGAACTGAAGTGCACCGGCGACGTCGAGGCCGGCCCGTTCGGACTCCGCGGCGAGGCGGGACGGCGACGCCAGCATGCCGCCGGGGAAAATGTATTGCTGGATGAAATCCGACTGCGTCCGGTAGCGTTCGAAACGCCCCTCGGCGATGGTGATCGTCTGGATGCAGGCGCGACCGCGAGGGCGCAGTGCCTCGCGCAACTTGCGAAAATAGGCGGGCCACCATTTCTCGCCGACGGCCTCGAACATTTCGATCGATACGACAGCGTCGTAGGTCCCGCGCTCGTCGCGATAGTCCTGCAGCCGGAACTCCACGCGGTCGGCGAAGCCGGCTTCGGCCAGCCGGTCGCGCGCATACGCGGTCTGGGCGTCGGACAGAGACAGCGCGGTGACGCGGTGACCGGCGCGGGCCGCGGCCTCGGCAAAGCCGCCCCAGCCGCAGCCGATTTCCAGAATATGCGCGCTCGGGCGCAACGCAAGTTCGGCGAGGATGCGCTCGTACTTCGCCGCCTGCGCCGCGGGCAGCGTGTGGTCCAAGTCGTTCCCGAAGAACGCCGACGAGTAAGTCATCGTGGAGTCGAGCCAGAGGCGGTAGAAGTCGTTGCCCAGGTCGTAGTGGGCGACGACGTTCTTTCTCGCCTGCCTCTTGCTGTTGGCGTTGAGCCAGTGCTTCAACCGGAACAGAGCCTGCTGCCACCAGCGCCCATAGAACGCCTGCTCGAGCGCGGCGTGATTGTGCGCGAGGACCGCCAGCAGCGCGGTCAGGTCCGGCGTCTCCCAGCGACCGTCCATGTACGCCTCGGCGAAGGCGACGTCGCCGCCGGTCAGCACGTCGCGAGCGAGGCGCCAATCCGTGAACGTGAACTCGCCGCGGCCGGCGGCATCGTGGCCGGGCCCGAAGCGGTGTGTCGTTCCGGCCGGCGTGTGAATGGTGACTTCGCCACGCGCAAGCCGCAGCAGCAAGGCAAACAGCATCCGGGTCGATGCCGGCGCATCCAGCGGCAATGCCGTCCGCGCCGTGCCGGAGGGGGCGCTGAGCGGGGAGCAGGCGGTGTTGTCGAGGCTCGTCATCGTGTCGTCCGTTGCGGTGGCGGCGCAGGTTTGGCGAAAAAAGGCACGCGCTTGACGAAGAGCCTCAGCGCCTGCCAGTGGATGCGGGCGACAACGCCGAACGTGAACAGTCGATAGCGCCACACAAGACTGCGCACTGCCGCCGGTTCGACCGGAGCCGCGCGGCCGGAGACCGAGGTCTCGAGCAGCGGCAGGGGTCCGTCATCGTCGAAATAGTCGATCCGCGCGAGCCAGCGATCCGCGCCGAAATGGAAACGGAACGCATAACGGCCCTTCACATCGCAGAAGGGCGAGACGTGAAAGACCTTGCATGCGGGAAGCGTTTCGCCAGAGGTCAGCGCGCGGCCATCCGGATGCGCGAGCAGATAGTTGTGGCACTCGCCGAAGGTATTGCACACCTCGCACAATACGGCGCGCACGGCGCCATTGACGTCGTGGCATACCCAGAAGCTCACCGGGTTGAACACGTAGCCCAGCATCCGCGGAAACGCGTGCAGAACGATTTCGCCATCGGCCTCGATGCCTTCGGCGGCGAGCAACGCGCGAATCCAGGCCTCGAGCGGGCTGCCGTCGCGCGCGCCATGGTCGCGGTCGTGGAACGATACCGCGCCGCGAGCGTTGTGGGCGATTCCACGCGTCGGCAATTCCGCCAGACGCGACAGCGGCAGCCGAAGCGAAAACGCCGGATAGTTGAACGCGTTCGCCGCGGGCCGGCGCCGGCGGTGCATGACGTCGCCGTGAAGAAGCGCGAATTCGGCGGCGGCAGGCACCGTCGGGGCGCCGTCGCTGGAGCGCCGTGCGGTGCGAGTGGCGCCGATGTCAGCAAACAATGTGGTGTTCATGGCGAGCGGCGCGGCATGCGCAGGGGGAATCGATGTCAGGCCGCCGCGCGTTCGACGGCGCGGAGCGCCGCGGCTGCGGCGGACCTCTCGCCGATGCCTGCGGCAACTGCGAGCGCCGACTTGAGACCGTCCTCGTGGAAGCCGTACCCGAGCCAGGCGCCGGCATACCACGTATGTCGTTTCCCCTGCAGGTAACCGAAGTTCGATTGCGCCGCCAGCGCGCGGCCGTCGAGCAGCGGGTGCGAGTATTCGAACTCCTGCAGTACGCGCGACGGGTCGGGCTCGAACGGGGGATTCAGCGTGACGATCACCGGCGAGGCGAACGGCAGCGGCTGCAGTTTGTTGATAAGGTAGCTGACGGCGACGGGCCGCTCCCCGTTGCCATTGCCCGTCGCCAGGTAGTTCCATGCAGCCCACGCGCGCGGCGACTTCGGCAGCAGCGCCCGGTCCGTGTGCAGAACGGCGCGATTGGGTTGGTAGCGGACCGACGAGAGCAGCCGCGTTTCGTGGACCGATGCATCCGTGAGCAGCGCGAGGGCCTGATCGCTGTGACAGGCGAGCACGACTTCGTCGAAATGCTCGACGTGCCCCGAGGCTGCGATCTCGACGCCCCGCGCGCTGCGCCGGACCGAGGTCACCGGCGTTGCAAGTCGCACGTCCCGCAGTTCCGCGGCGATCTTCGCGACATATGTCCGACCGCCGCCTTTCACCGTACGCCACTGCGGACGGCCGAGAATGCGCAGCAGACCGTGGTTGTGGCAGAAGCGCACGAACGTCGGCAGTGGGAACTCGAGGATGTCCTTCTGCGCCGCCGACCAGATCGCGCCTGCCATCGGCAGCAGATACCAGTCGCGAAAGGCGGTCGAGTAGGCGCCGAACTCGAGGTACTCGCCGAGCGACACCGACCACACCGTGTTCGTTTCGATCATCGTTTTCGTGTCCCTGTTGAACCGGAGAATGTCGCCGAGCATCCGCCAGAACGCAGGGCGCAGAGCATTCGCCGGGCTGGCGAACAGCGATCCGACGCTCGTCCCGGCCCACTCGAGGCCCGCGGCATCGTTGCGCACCGAGAACGACATTTCGCTTGCCACACTTTCGACGCCGAGTTCGGCGAACAACTCGACCAGACGCGGGTAGGTCCGGTCGTTGAAGACGAGGAATCCGGTGTCCACCGGTGCGGTGACGCCGTCGAGCGTCACGTCTAGCGTATGCGTATGTCCGCCGAGTTGCGCGCCGGATTCATACAGCGTGACGCCATGCCCCTGCCGTTGCAGCAGCCGCGCGCTCCCCAGGCCGGCGATCCCGGCGCCCACGATCGCAATTCGCATGTCCTTCCGCCTTTTTTGCTGTATTGGCCGCGTGCGGCGCCGGTATCCGGCGGGGCCTCGCGGCTTCGCATCCGGAAGCTGCTTACCGCCGGGCGATCAGCGCTGCCCCTGCGCCCTTGATCTATGCATACGCGGAATGGTTGCGGATGGATTCAAAGTTCTCAGAGGCGTCCGAGTAGCAGCCGATTCGCGGGTCAGACTTCCAGCGCAGCGCGATGCCCGGGCCCCGGTCCTCCAAGAACTTGGGGTTGTCGTATGCTCGTTCGGCCCCCCATTTTTGGTCAGACCGCTTCAAAAGCCCGTGCACCTCTCAGGACGCCCCCTGTTCTGCGACGCCGGCGAATTTCCCGGCTACGTGGCCGGCTTTTCGCGCAGCAAGGTTTCGATCGTGCCGACGAATCCGGCCTGAGTGGGCTCGACGTCGGGGGGAAAGCTCCGGATACGTCGTCCGCTGCGGTCTACGACATATTTGTGAAAGTTCCACTGCGGCGTCTTGCCGGTCGTCGCGATAAGCTCGGCGTACACCGGCGTCGAAACGAGCTTTGTCGCCGCGGCCTTTTCGAACATCGGGAACTCGACCCCGTACGTGGTCCGGCAGAACTCGGCGATGTCCTTGTTCGTCCCGGGCTCCTGCGCGCCGTAGTCGTTGGACGGGAATCCGAGCACGACGAGCCCGCGATCCTTGTACTTCCGATACAACGCTTCGAGACCTTCGTACTGGTAGGTGTAGCCGCAGTAGCTCGCCGTGTTCACGATCACCAGCACCTTGCCGCGGTACTGGCACAGGGACTGCGTCTGGCCAGTCTGCAGGCTGTTCAGCGTATGACGCAACAGTGGCGGGCAATCGGCGGCGGGCGTGGCGGCCGACTCCGGACGCGAACCCGGCGCCGGCGTGGCGGCGCTC
>JAAFGU010000473.1 GCA_010365205.1 Aromatoleum sp.
AGCGTCGAGGCGATCATCGCCGAAACCGCCGCGACGACCGTCACCGAGCGCGGCGCCACGCGCCTCGACGACCAGACCAACGACGCATCGATGGAACTGCGCAAGAAAGAAGGGTACTTCTGATGTCGGCGTTCGACCGCTCCGAGGTGCTCGACCACGGCGTGCTGCGCTTCCTCACCGCCGGCAGCGTCGACGACGGCAAGAGCACGCTGATCGGGCGGCTGCTCTACGACACCAAGGCGATCCTCGCCGATCAGCTTGCCGCAATCGAGCGGACGTCGCAGCGCCGCGGCCACGCGCTCGACCTGTCGTTGTTGACCGACGGGCTCGTCGCCGAGCGAGAACAAGGCATCACCATCGACGTCGCCTACCGGTATTTCGCCACCGCGCTGCGCAAGTTCATCATCGCCGATGCGCCGGGGCACGAGCAATACACACGCAACATGGTCACCGCGGCCAGCACCGCGCAGCTCGCCATTCTTCTGGTCGACGCCCGCCACGGGATCGTCACCCAAACGCGCCGCCATGCAACGATCGCGCACTTGATCGGCATCCCGCATCTGGTCGTCGCCGTCAACAAGATGGACCTCGCCGGCTTCCGTGAGGACGTGTTCGCGCAAATCGTCGGCGATTTCGCCGCCTTCGCCGAGCGCTCCGGCATCGACGACGTCCGTTACGTTCCCCTCTCGGCACTGACCGGCGACATGGTGGTCGACCGCGGCGACCGGTTGCCCTGGTACGACGGACCGACGCTGCTGCAGATCCTCGAAACGGCCGACGTGCCGCAGGCGCTGGCCACGGCGCCGTTCCGCTTTCCCGTCCAGCATGTCGCGCGGCCGACCGCGGACCTTCCGCGCGGCTATTCGGGCCGGATCGAATCGGGCTCGGTAACCGTTGGCGACAGGGTCGCGGTGCTTCCGTCCGGGCTGACGACGCGGGTGCGCGAAATCCGCAGCTATGCCGGCCCCCAGCGCCGCGCCGGCCTGCACGCATCGGTGACGCTGGTACTCGACGACCAGATCGACGTGTCGCGCGGCGACATGCTCGTCCATGAAGGCGCCGCGCCGGACGTCGCGCGAACGCTGGAAGCGACGGTCTGCTGGCTTGGCGACGCTGCGTTCGACGCGCGCCGCAAGTACCTGCTGCGGCATACGACGCGCGAGGTGCGCGCCCGCGTAGACCGCATCGACCATCTATGGAACGTATCGACGCAGCAACGCGAGCCGGCGCCGGCGACGCTCGCCCGCAATGACATCGGAGACGTGACGCTGACACTGTCGCAGCCCGTGTTCGCCGACCGCTATGCCGACAGCCCGGCCACTGGAAGTTTCATCCTGATCGACGAAGCGACGAACAATACCGTCGCCGCGGGAATGGTCCGATGAACGGCACCGTCTACCTCGTCGGCGCCGGCCCCGGCGCGCCCGACCTTCTCACGCTGCGGGCGGCGCGATTGCTCGAACGCGCGGACATCGTCGTGCATGACGCGCTGGTGCACCCGGAAGCGATTGCGCTCGCGGCCCGCGCCGAAACCGTGGCGGTCGACAAGCGCTGCGGACGGCACTCGACCGCGGAGGTGTTCGCAACTCCGCCAGTTCGACTCGGGTCGACGGGCGCCAAGCAGCGCCACGGCGGTACAATGAGGCACGACGCCGGCCCCGCCGGCGCGCATAGTCTTGATGCGCCTTCCGCTGTTCGAACTTTCTCCGGCCGACCAGCGCCAATGGCTCGCCGAATGCCTGGCGCGTCCGGTGCCGGCCTCCGCGCGCGATCTTTCCGACGGCTTCCGGCTACCGGGGCGTGACGGCGAGTCG
>JAAFGU010000474.1 GCA_010365205.1 Aromatoleum sp.
GCCACACCCTCGACATCCTCGACTTCATCCTCGGACCGATCGCGAGCGTGCGCACGTTCGCGGACAATCAGGCGGGCGCCTATCCGCCGGAGGACGTCGTCGCGGCCGCGTATCGCTTCGAGTCCGGCGTGTACGGCAGCGGCGCATGGTGCTTTTCCGCCGACTGCGACGACGAACATAACGAGATCGTCGGCTCGAAGGGGCGCATCACGTTTTCGACGTTCCCGCCGCTGTCGCCCCCGGCCGGCCGGCCGCCGGTGCCGATTCGCGTCGTTCGCGGCGGTGCCGAAGAGGAAATACCGGTCGCCGATCCGCCCTACGTTCACCAGCCGCTGATCCAGACGATTGTCGACGAGATGAACGGGGCGGGACGCTGCCCGAGCAACGGCGAAACGGCGGCGCGTACCGCGCGCGTCATCGAGGATAGCCTCGCCGAGTTCAATGCCCGGCGCCGACGGTAGCAGTCGAGGCGGACGTCCATGATCGGAGAAGGACAAGCGATGAAACGAGCTCTGGAGGGCCAGGCCGCGATCGTGACCGGCGGTGCCCGCGGTATCGGCCTCGGGATCGCGCGCAGGTTCGCCGACGAAGGTTGCCGCGTCGCGCTTTGGGATGTCGACTTCGCCGGCTTCGATGCCAAGGCCGCAGGGTTCGCGCCCGCTCACGTCCAAGCAGTGAACGTCGCCGACATTGCCGCGGTCGAGCGCGCCTTCGCCGCCACCGAAACGGCGCTCGGCAAGGTCGACATCCTCGTCAACAACGCCGGCATCAACGGTCCGGTCGCGCCGAGCTGGGAGTACCCCTTGGACGCGTGGGACAAGGTTCTGGCGGTGGACCTGACCGGCGTCTTCTACTGCTGCCGCGTGGCCGTGCCGGGGATGCGCGCGCGCGGCTATGGCCGCATAGTCAATGTCGCGTCGATCGCCGGCAAGGAAGGCAACGCGGGCATCGCAGCCTATGCGGCGGCCAAGGCCGGCGTGATCGGGTTCACCAAGTCGCTGGCGCGAGAACTCGTCGGATCCGGCGTGCTCGTCAACGCCATCGCACCTGTCATCACCGAGACCGATCTCTTCAAGGAAATGACGGCGGAGCACATCGCCAACGCCCGGAGCAAGATCCCGATGAACAGATTCCTGCAGATCCCCGAAATCGCGGCGATGGTGGCCTGGGTCGCGAGCCCGGAATGCAGTTTCACGACCGGGTTCGTCTTCGATCTTTCCGGCGGGCGCGCGACGTATTGAGCGATTGCGCGGCCCGGTGCCGCGCATTGGCCCGCCGCCGGAGCCGCATTGCGGCGAACCGAAAAAACGTACCGAGGTACCTTGACCCATGAGCGAAGCGACGACCATCACCGGTTTCCAGTTTCTGCGGCTGGATCGCGAGGACGCGATCCTGACGATCACCATCGATCGTCCCCAAGTCCTCAATTCGCTGCATCGGGACGCGCATTTCGAGCTCGCCCGGGGATTCGATCTTTACGCCGCCGATCCGGCGCTGCGCGTCGCGATCATCACCGGCGCGGGCGAGCGCGCCTTCTGCGTGGGCACCGACTTGAAATCGCTCGCCGCGACCGGTGACTACGAATATCCGCCGGGCGGCTTCGCCGGCATCACCAAACGGTTCGACCTGTGGAAGCCGGTGATCGCCGCGGTGAACGGCCTGTGCCTCGGCGGCGGCGTGGAAATCGTCGCCGCCTGCGACCTCGCGATTGCGTCGGACCACGCCGAGTTCGCGCTGCCGGAACCGCGGGTGGGACTCGCCGCGCTCGGCGGCGGCGCGCTGCAGCGGCTCGC
>JAAFGU010000042.1 GCA_010365205.1 Aromatoleum sp.
CGCGCCGACGAGGCGCTCGCGGGTTTCGACCGCGCCTTGGCGATGGGCGCCGCCACCGCCGAAATTTACGGTCAGCGGGGCAATGTCCTGCTGCGGCTCGGGCGCGACCACGAAGCCGTCGCGAGCTACGACCGCGCACTCTCCGCGAAACCCGACTACGCCGAAGCGCTGTACAACCGGGGTAACGCGCTGCAGCGCCTCGGGCGCTTCGACGATGCCCTCGCGAGCTACGACGGCGTGCTGGCCGCCGCGCCGCGCCATCCCGGCGCGCTCAACAATCGCGGCGCTGCCCTTCACTGCCTCGGACGTTTCGAGGACGCGCTGGCGAGCTACGAAACGGCGCTCGCCGAAAAGCCGGATTATGTCGACGCGTTGAACAATCGCGCCAACACGCTGCTGCGGCTTCGGCGATTCGACGAGGCGCTGGTGGACTACGACCGCGCACGGGCGCTCGGAGCGGAGGCAGTCGACACATTGGTAAACCGTGGAAACGCATTGCACGGACTCGGACGTCACCGCGAGGCGCTGGCGTGCTACGACAGTGCGCTCGCGCAGCGACCCGACCACGCCGCAACGCTGAACAACCGCGGTGCCGCATTGCAGGAATTGCAGCGTTACGACGAAGCGCTGGCAAGCTACGAGCGGGCGATGCAACTCGAACCCGGCTATGCCGAGGCCCACTACAACGACGGCGCATGCCGGCTGTTGCTCGGCGATCTCGACGGCGGCTGGAAGGAGTTCGAATGGCGGTGGAAGACCCCGGCGGTTGCCGACTACAATCCGCCGTTCGCGCGACCGCGGTGGCAGGGGGACGGTGACATTGGCGGCAAGACCTTGCTGCTCCATCCCGAATTCGGATTCGGCGATACGCTGCAGTTCTGTCGCTACGCGGCGCTCGCTGCGGAGCGCGGTGCACGCGTCGTCCTGCAGGTGCAGCCGGCGCTGAAGTCGCTGCTCTCCGGGATGCCGGGCGTCGATGTGATCGCGCGTGGTGAGCCGCTGCCCGATTACGATTGCCATTGCCCGCTCTTAAGCCTGCCGATGGCGTTCGGTACACGGCTCGACACGATACCCGCCGACGTTCCCTACATCGAAGCCTCGGCGGCGATGGTCCGCAAATGGGAGGCGCGCCTGGGCCCGCGAACAGCGCCTCGTGTAGGCATCGTGTGGTCGGGCAACGCCAGGCAGGCCAATGACCGTAACCGCTCCGCGCGGCTCGCGCGATTGCGGCCGTTGCTGGGCATCGACGCGCGTTTCGTGGTGCTGCAGACCGAGCTGCGCGCCGAAGATCGCGCGGTGCTGTCCGAGCATCCGGAGATCGCCCATTTCGACGGCGAGATCGCGGACTTCGCCGATACGGCCGGATTGGTCGCCGCGATGGACCTCGTGATTTCGGTCGATACGTCGGTCGCGCACCTCGCCGGGGCGATGGGGAAGCCGACCTGGATCATGCTGGCGCACGTCCCGGACTGGCGCTGGCTGCTGGGCCGCGACGATTGTCCGTGGTACCCGACGGCGCGCCTCTTCCGGCAGCCCAGTACCGGGGACTGGGACAGCGTGGCGCGGCGCGTTGCGCGCGAAATGACCGGCTTTCTCCAACCTGCGAATTCGGCCGCCTGATTGGCCGCCCGTTTGGGCAAATCATCGGCCACCTCAGCGGCCACCTCAGTGGCCACCTCATTTGTCATCTAACCGCGCGAATCGACTCCTTACGGTGACGGCAATGGAAGCAGAGCGCGGCTGGCAATTCTGGATCGACCGCGGCGGCACGTTCACCGACATCGTCGCGCGCCGCCCCGACGGCACGCTGACGACGCTGAAGCTCTTGTCCGAGAATCCGGAACGCTATCGCGACGCCGCGGTGCACGGCATCCGCGAATTGCTCGGGCTGGCGCCGGGGGCGCCCGTTCCGCCGGCGACGATCGATGCGGTCAAGATGGGCACGACGGTCGCGACCAACGCGCTCCTCGAGCGCAAGGGCGAGCGCACCGCGCTCGTCATCACGCGCGGCTTCGGCGACGCCCTGCGCATCGCCTATCAGAACCGGCCGAAGCTCTTCGTCCGCAGGATCGAATTGCCGACGCTTCTATACGAACGCGTGATCGAGGCCGACGAGCGCATCGGCGCCCGCGGCGAGCTGGTGCACCCGCTCGATCTGGCGGCGGCGCGGCGCGATCTCGAGGCGGCGCGCGCCGACGGCATTGCCGCGATCGCGATCGTGCTGATGCATGGCTATCGTTACCCTCAACACGAACGCGCGCTCGCGGCGCTGGCGCGCGAGCTGGGCTTCGCGCAGGTCTCGGTCAGCCACGAGGTGAGTCCGCTGATGAAACTGGTCTCGCGCGGCGACACGACGGTGGTAGATGCGTATCTGTCGCCGATCCTGCGCCGGTATGTAGATCAGGTCGAGGGCGATCTCACCGGCAGCGACGGCAACGCCAACCGCGTCACCGGCCGCGGCACCGCAGTGAGGCTGCAGTTCATGCAGTCGAGCGGCGGCCTGACCGACGCGCATCTGTTTCAGGGCAAGGACGCGATTCTTTCGGGGCCGGCGGGCGGCATCGTCGGCGCGGTGGAAGTCTCGCGGCTGGCCGGCTTCGAGCGCATCATCGGCTTCGACATGGGCGGCACGTCGACCGACGTCACGCACTATGCCGGCGAATACGAGCGCGCGTTCGATACCGAGATTGCGTGCGTCCGGCTGCGGGCGCCGATGATGCGCATCCATACGGTCGCCGCCGGCGGCGGCTCGATCTGCGCGTTCGACGGCGCGCGTTTTCGTGTCGGACCCGAATCGGCGGCCGCCAATCCGGGCCCGGCGTCCTACCGCCGCGGCGGACCGCTGACGGTCACCGACTGCAACGTCATGGTCGGGAAGCTCGACCCGGAGTTGTTTCCCCAGGTGTTCGGGCCCGACGGCGGACAGCCGCTCGACGCCGCGATCGTGCGCGAGAAATTCGCCGGGCTCGCCGCCGACGTCGGCGCGAAAACCGGTGCGGCGCGCACGCCGGAGGAAGTGGCCGACGGTTTTCTCAAGATCGCCGTCGAGAACATGGCGAATGCGATCAAGCACATTTCGGTGCAGCGCGGCTACGACGTCACCGAATACACGCTGTGCTGTTTCGGCGGCGCCGGCGGGCAGCACGCGTGCCTCGTCGCCGATGCGCTCGGGATGACGCGCGTGTTCCTGCACCCGTTCGCCGGCGTTCTCTCCGCCTACGGCATGGGGCTCGCCGACGTGCGCGCGTTCAAGCAGCAGGCCGTCGAGGCCCGGTTTTCCGACGACGCGCTGATTGCGGCCGGTCCGGCGTTTTCGGTACTCGAGGCGGCGGCGCGAGGCGACGTGGCCGCGCAGGGCATCGACGCGACGCGCATCGCGTCCAAACGCACGCTGCATCTGAAGTACGAGGGAACCGACACGACGCTGGAGGTCGCGGTCGCGCCGATCCCCGCGATCGTCGCGGAGTTCGAGCGCAAGTACCGCGCGCAGTACGGATTCCTGATGCCGGGCAAACCGCTGGTGATCGAGGCGATCGCCGTGGAGACGGTCGGTCGCACCCACATCGCGGCCGAGGCGCGGCCGGCATTCCCTCCGCGTGCGGGCGCGCTGGCCCCGATCCGGACGAACCGGATCTATATTGAAGGCACGTTCCACGATGCGGCCGTGTACGACCGCGAGCACCTGCGGCCCGGCGACGCGATCGCGGGCCCGGTCGTGATTCGCGAGGACAACGCGACAACCGTCGTCGAGCCGGGATGGCGCGCGACGTTTACCGACCGCGGCGACCTCGTGCTCGACCGCGTCGAGGCGCTGCGCCGCACGCATGCGATCGGCACGACGGCCGACCCGGTGCTGCTGGAGGTGTTCAACAACCTGTTCATGGCGATTGCCGAGCAGATGGGCGTCACGCTGGCCAACACCGCGTACTCGGTCAACATCAAGGAGCGGCTCGATTTCTCCTGCGCGCTCTTCGACGGCGAAGGCAACCTGATCGCCAACGCGCCGCACATGCCGGTGCATCTGGGCTCGATGGGCGAGAGCGTCAAGACGATCATCGACCGGCGCTGGGACACAATGAAGCCCGGCGACGTGTTCGTCCTCAATGCGCCGTACAACGGCGGCACGCATCTGCCGGACGTGACGGTGATCGCGCCGGTGTTCCTCGAACCCTCCGGCCCGGTCGCCGCGTACGCGGACGCGCAATTCGGGCAGGGCCTTCATCCCCGGCAGCGCGGCGTGGCGGCGAGGGCGCCCGAGTTCTACGTCGCCTCGCGCGGGCATCACGCCGATATCGGCGGCATCACGCCGGGATCGATGCCGCCCGACTCGACCCACGTCGACCAGGAGGGCGTGCTGCTCGACAACATTCAGCTGGTCGCCGAGGGGCGCTTTCTCGAGGCCGAGATGCGCACGATTCTTTCCGGCGGCCGCTATCCGTCGCGCAACGTCGACCAGAATCTGGCCGACCTGCGCGCTCAGGTCGCGGCCTGCGCAAAGGGTGCCCTCGAGCTGGCGAAGATGGTCGCGCATTTCCGCCTGCCGGTCGTCCGCGCCTACATGAAGCACGTGCAGGACAACGCCGAGGAGGCGGTGCGGCGCGTGCTCGACGTGTTGAAGGACGGCCACTTCGAATACGAGATGGACAGCGGCGCGAAGATCGTCGTCACCATCGGCATCGACAAGGCAAAGCGCGAGGCGACGATCGACTTCACCGGCACCAGTGCGCAGCAGCCGACGAACTTCAACGCGCCGTCCGCCGTCTGCAAGGCGGCGGTCCTCTACGTGTTCCGCACGCTGGTCGACGACGAGATTCCGATGAATGCGGGATGCCTGAAGCCGTTGTCGATCGTGATCCCGGAAGGTTCGATGCTGGCGCCGCGCTATCCGGCCGCCGTCGTGGCCGGCAACGTGGAAACCTCGCAGACGGTCACCGATGCGCTGTACGGTGCGCTGGGCGTACTCGCGGCCTCGCAGGGGACGATGAACAATTTCACGTTCGGCAACGCGACCTATCAGTACTACGAGACGATTTCCGGAGGGTCGGGTGCCGGCCCCGATTTCGACGGCACCAGTGTCGTCCAGACGCACATGACGAATTCGCGCCTCACCGATCCCGAAGTGCTCGAATGGCGCTTTCCGGTGCGGCTCGATTCCTACGCGATCCGCCGCGGCAGCGGTGGCGCAGGCCGCCATCACGGCGGCGACGGCTCCGAACGACGCATCCGTTTCCTCGAACCGATGACGGCGGTGATGCTGGCCAACCATCGCCGCATTCCGCCGTTCGGCGTTGCGGGCGGCGCACCCGGCGCCCTCGGCCGCAACTGGGTCGAACGCGCGGGGTACCCGGCAGCGGGCGCGCGCGAAGAATTCGGCGCGACCTTCGCGGTCGAGATGAACGTGGGCGACGTGTTCGTGATCCAGACGCCGGGCGGCGGCGGATTCGGCACGCCGCCGTCATGATCGCGCCATATTGCGCGCAATCTCCGAAGCCCGCCGCGCGGCGTAGGGGCATAATCGCCGGCATTCCCACTCGGAGTTCGCCATGGCCAGCCTGTACGACATCAGCGTCAACGACATCCACGGCAAGCCCGTAAAGCTCGACCGGTACAAAGGCAAGGTGTTGCTGATCGTCAACACGGCGAGCGAATGCGGATTCACGCCGCAGTACAAGGGTCTCGAAGCGCTGTACAAAAAGCTCCACGGTAAGGGGTTCGAGATCCTCGGCTTCCCGTGCAACCAGTTCGGCGCGCAGGAACCCGGCACCGAGGACGAAATCGCATCGTTCTGCGAGGTGAATTACGGTGTCAGCTTTCCATTGTTCGCCAAGGTCGACGTCAACGGCGACGATGCCACGCCGCTGTACCGGTACCTGAAGAGCGTGAAGCCGGGACTCCTGGGCTCCGAGGCGATCAAGTGGAACTTCACCAAGTTCCTGGTCGACGGCAAGGGCAACGTTGTCGAGCGCTACGCGCCGAATGCGGAGCCTGCCAGTTTCGCCGCCGACATCGAAAAACTGCTCTAGGCGGCCGTGGCTCATCTGCGCACGTTTGCCGCGGTAGTGGCGGTGGCGGTGATGTACGGGGCGCTCGGTTCGCCCGCCGGCGCCGCCGACGCCGCCAAGGTATTGCGCGTCTCGTTTCCCGCCGCGGAAACGGGCTTCGATCCGCAGGCGGCAGGCGACGATTACTCGAACAGCGTGAACCGCGCGATCTTCGATCCGCTGTATCGCTACGACTATCTTGCGCGGCCCTACCAACTGGTACCGAACACGGCGAGCGCGATGCCGGATTTCTCCGCCGACGGCAAGACGTGGACGATCCGGGTTCGCCCGGGCATCCACTTCGCCGACGATCCGGCATTCAAGGGCCGGCGCCGGGAACTCACCGCGGCCGATTACGTGTACGGCTGGAAGCGCGTACTGGACCCGAAGATGCGCTCCAATTCGCTGCAGGTCTTCGACGGCCGCTTCGTCGGCGCCGATGCGGTCGTGGCCAGGGCCAAGGAGACCGGGGCGTTCGACTACGACGCGCCGATCGAGGGGATGCAGGCGGTCGATCGCTACACCATCCGGCTGAAACTCAATTTCGCCGATTACGAACTGTTGTCGAACCTCACGACGGTGGCGACGTCCGCCATCGCGCGCGAGGTCGTCGAGGCCTACGCTGACGATACCGGCTGGGTGATGGCGAACCCGGTCGGGACCGGGCCTTTCCGGCTGAAGAGCTGGCGTCGCGGGCAACGGATCGTGCTCGAGGCGAACCCGTCGTTCCGCGAGGAACTCTATCCCGACGCCCGCGAGCCGTCGGACCGGGCGCTGGTCGCGAAGCTGCGCGGGAAGAAACTGCCGCTGGTGGGGCAGGTCGAGATCAGCATCATCGAGGAATCGAATCCGCGGCTGTTCGCATTCGAGCAGCGCGAGCTCGACTACCTGACGGTCCCCGCCGATCTCGTCGGCAACGTGCTCGATCCGGGCAACAAGCTGAAGCCGCGTTTCGGAAAGATGGGCGTTCAGCTCGCCCGCGGCATCCAGCCGGCCATCACCTACTCGTACTTCAACATGGAGGATCCGGTCGTCGGCGGCTACACGCCCGACAAGATCGCGCTGCGCCGCGCGATCGGCATGGCGTACAACGTCGACGACGAGATTCGCGTGCTGCGCCAGGGCCAGGCCATTCCGGCAACGCAACCGGTCCCGCCCAATGTAGCCGGTTACAACCTCAAGTTCGAAGGCAATGCGAAATTCGATCCGGCGGGCGCCCGGGCGCTGCTCGACAAGTTCGGTTACCTCGACCGCGACAACGACGGCTGGCGCGATCTGCCGGATGGCAAGCCGCTGCTGCTCAAGATCGCCTCGGGCACGACCGCGCTCGACCGCCAGTACGACGAGCTGTGGCAGCGCAGTCTCACCGCGGTCGGGCTGCGCGTCGAATTCGTCAACCAGAAATTCGCCGACCTGCTGAAGGCGGCGCGGCTCGGACAGCTGCAGATGTGGTTCCTCGGCAACATCAGCACGACAACGGAGGGCTTCGGTTTCCTCGGCCTGCTGTACGGCGGAAATGCCGGCTTCTCCAATCTCGCGCGCTTCAAGCTCCCCGAGTTCGACAGGCTGTACGAGGAGGCGCGCGCGCTGCCCGACGGTCCCGCGCGGACGAAGGTATTCCAGCGGATGTCGGAGCTCGTCAGCATCTACGCGCCCTGGAACCTGCATGCGTACCGTTACGAGAACGTCCTCGTGCAGCCCTGGGTCGTTGGATACAAATACAACGCCTTCGACCGGCATCCGTGGCGTTACTACGATGTCGACCTCGCCCGGCGCAAGGCAGCGGGGGGTTAGTGTGACGCGACGGACCTCGGGCGTGATGCAAAGCGTGATGGCGGTCATCGCAATCGCCTCCGCGGTTTCCATCGCCGCCGCGGCGGACCAGAAGTGGGCCGATCCGGGCAAGACGATCCGCGTGATGTTTCCCATCGCGGAGACCGGATTCGACCCGGCGGCCTCGCAGGACTATTACTCCGATCACGTGCAGCGCGCCGTGTTCGAGCCTTTGTACAGCTTCGACTACCTCGCGCGGCCGTACCGGCTGGTCCCCAACCTCGCGCTGGCGATGCCCGACATCTCGGCGGACGGCCGGACCTGGACCATCCGGATCAAGCAGGGGGTGTATTTCGCCGACGATCCCGTGTTCAAGGGGAAGAAACGCGAACTCGTCGCCGACGACTTCGTCTATGCGTGGAAACGCCTGCTCGATCCGCGCGTCACGTCGCCGTTCAACTTCTATCTCGACGGCAAGATCGTTGGCGCCGACGCGGTGCAGGCGAAGGCCAGACAGACCGGCAAGTTCGACTACGACGCGCCGATCGAAGGAATGAGGGCGCTCGACCGCTACACGCTGCGGCTGGTGCTGACCGAGCCCGATTTCGTCATGCAGGGTTACCTGTCGCAGTCGCCGATGGCGGCGGTGGCGCGCGAGGTCGTCGAAGCGTACGGCGACACCGGCGGTCGGGTGATGGCCAACCCGGTGGGCACCGGGCCGTACCGGCTCGCCGAATGGCGGCGCGGGCAGAAAATCGTGCTGGAGGCGAATCGGAATTACCGCGAAGAATTTTTCCCGGCGGCGTCCGACGGCGCCGACGCCCGGACCCAGGCGCTGGCGGCTGCGATGAAGGGCAGACGGCTGCCGCAGGCCGGGCGCGTCGAGATTTCCATCATCGAGGAATCCAACCCGCAGTTCCTCGCGTTCGACAGCAAGCAACTCGACTACTTCAACGTGCCGTTCGACCTGATCCCGCGCGCGCTCGCCGGCACCGACCGGCTGCAATTGGCGTACGCGAAAGAACGCGTCACGCTGCATCGCGACATTCAGCCGTCGCTGTCGTACACGTATTTCAACATGGAGGATCCGGTCGTCGGCGGTTACACGCCGGACAAGATCGCGTTGCGGCGGGCGATCATCATGGGCTTCAACACCCCCGATCTGATCAACGTCTGGTACCAGGGGCAGGCGAGGATCGCCACCCAGCCGATCCCGCCCAACGTCAAGGGACACCAGCCCGGGCTCGACGTTCGCGCTCCGCACGACCCGAAGCTCGCCCGCGCGCTGCTCGACAGGTTCGGTTATGTCGACCGCAACGGCGACGGTTTCCGCGAGCGGCCAGACGGCAAGCCGCTGACGCTGATGATGGGCAGCTCCCCGTCGGGGCGCGACCGCGAACGTGACGAGCTGTGGGTAAAGAGCATGCGCGAAATCGGCTTGCGCGTGGACTTCGTCAAGCAGAAGTGGCCCGACCTGGTGAAGATGGGGCGGGTCGGCCAGCTGCAGATGTGGCAGGTCGGCTGGATTTCACTCTACGGCGAGGGCGACTCCTTTACGCAATTGCTCTACAGCCCGAACATCGACAAGTCGAATTACGCGCGTTTCCGCAATGCCGAATACGACGAGCTGTACCGGCAGACTCGGCGTCTGCCCGACGGTGCGGAGCGCAACAAGCTGTTCGCGCGGATGGCCGAAATCACGGCGGCCTTCAACCCGTGGGACTTCGGCGTCTACCGGATCGAGAGCACGCTGGTTCGGCCATGGGTGCAGGGCTATGCGAAGCACATTTACATGGAACACCCGTGGAAGTTTCTCGATCTGGACACGTCTTCGCAAAAAGCCCGCAAATGACGCGGTGATCCGGCTGCGGGCGAGCGGCGTCGCAGCCCCCCATCCGCGGCGAGCGGCCCCTCAGTTTTCGTCCCCGATTTGACGCGGCGGACCAGAGCCGACGTGGTGGTCGTTGTACCGCCGCGACATCGGGTCGTCCGGACGCATCGAAATGCGCCGCGGCCGATTGCCGCGACGCGGGCGTCGGCGTAAAATCGCAGCCATAACAAGACATCGCCCGCGAGGTCCCATGTTCGACGCGCACAGTCTTATTCCGCTTTCCGCCGCCGTCGCGGCCGGAGCGGTCGTGCGCGTCGGCGGCAGCCGGAAGTTCGGATGGCCGCCGGGCATGGCGCACCGCACCGCTTCACTGCCGACGCACAGCGGCGTCACGCGGTAGTCGCCTGGCCGGTAACCCCGCCAGGCAGCAGGCGGGAATCCGGTTCCTCTGCAGCACTCGCACCATCCGCCTGTTTCGTTTTCTCGCCGCGCGTTGCGGCGCGTTCCGGCGTTGCCGGACGGTGAAGCAGAACCAGGCTCGACGATGAACAACCTGCAACGAAAAATCGGGCGCGCTTTCGGCGGTCTCTGGCGCCGGCCGGATTTCGTGCGGCTGTGGCTGTCGATGACGATCACCTCGTTCGGCGCGCAGGTCACGAACCTGGCGCTGCCGTTGACGGCGGCGGTGATGCTCGCGGCGACGCCGATGCAGATGGGGGTGCTGGTCGCGCTGGAGACGCTGCCGTTCGCCCTGGTGTCGCTGCACGCCGGCGTGCTGCTCGATCGCGTCCGCAAGCTGCCGATCGTCATCGCCGCCGACGTCGGGCGCGGGCTCGCGCTGCTCGCGATTCCCGTCGCCGCTTTCACCCACACGCTGTCGATGGAGATCCTCTACGCGGTCGGCTTCCTCTGCGGCGTGCAGAACGTCGTCGGCGGTGCCGCGTATCAGGTGCTGATCGCGCAGATGTCCGGGCGCAAGCGTCTGGTCGAGGCCAATGCGAAGATCACGCTCGGCGAGACGTCGGCGGGGCTGGTCGGCCCCGGCGTGGCCGGCGTGCTGATCCAGCTGCTGACCGCGCCGTTCGCGATCATCCTCGACGCGGTTACGTTCTTCATCTCCGCGCTGATGCTGCGGCGGATGCGCGCGCCGCGGGATGTCGCGCAGCCCGATGGCCGCCGCGGCGTCTGGCAGGAGATCGGCGAGGGCCTGACGCTCGTGCGGAAGAACGGAACGCTCTGGAGCCTCGCGTGGCTCGCCGGCCTGTGGCAGATCCTGCACCACATGCAACTCGCGGTGCTGATCCTGTTCGCGACGCGCGACCTGGGGCTGTCGGCCGGCGCGATCGGCCTGACCTACATGTTCGGCGGCGTCGGCTGCGTGATCGCCGCGTCGTTCGCGGAACGGCTGTCTGCCCGTTTCGGCGTCGGGCCGATCATCGTCCACGGCATGATCCTGACCGCGCTCGGCTGGCAGACGTTCGGCCTGATCACAGGGCCCGTATGGGTCGCCACGCTGGCGTTGGGTCTCGCGATGCTGGTGTTCGACTTCGGCGCCGTGCTCTACGGCATCAACTACCTATCCCTGCGGCAGGCGATCACGCCGGACCGGCTGCTGGGACGGATGACGGCGACGATGCGGTTCCTGACGGTGGCCGCCGCTCCGCTGGGGTCCCTCGTCGGCGGCGCGCTGGCCACGGTCATCGGGCTGCGCGAGACCTTGCTGGTCATCGGCGTGCTGGGGCTGGTGCTGTCCGGCGCGGCGGTCGCGTGGTCGCCGGTGCGCCGTCACCACAAGCTGCCGGCGGTCGCGGGCGACTGAAGCCCCACGCGTACGGTCG
>JAAFGU010000043.1:0-4667 GCA_010365205.1 Aromatoleum sp.
CGGCGTCGATGCCGAGCGTATGAACGCTGACATTGCCGCAGTAGTCGATGCCATCGGCAGTCAGCAGCCCGGGTTTCAGCGCGATGAACGTTGCGGTGGCAGCGGCACGGATCGTGGGGCCCGTGGCGAGGCCGGTGTCGGCATCGAGGCCACTGGGCACGTCGAGCGCGAGAATTGGCGCGCCGAGCGCATTCGCGCGATCGACCTGCGCCGCGTAATCCGCGGACAACGGCCGCGTCAGGCCGATTCCGAACAAGCCATCGACGATCAGCGCACCCTTCCAGCCGGCCGGGATGTCGCGAGCCGTTTCGCCGCTGGCGTCGCGCAAGGCGGTATAGGCCGCGGCGGCGTCGGGGGGCAGCTTGGTCGCATCGCCGCGAAAGACGACCGTGACGTCGAAGAACCACTCGCGCAGGCAGCGGGCGATGACGAGCGCATCGCCGCCATTGTTTCCGGGGCCGGCCAGGACCAGAATCCCGCCGCCGCGATCGGCAGCCATCGTGCGCGCGACCTCCGCCGCGGCACGGCCGGCGCGTTCCATCAGCGGCTCGTCCTTCGCCGCGATTTCGACGGCGCGCAACTCGGCGGTGCGGTAGATCGGTGCGAACTCGGCGACCATGATCGAATTATAGGCGGCAATGCGGGTTGATCGGCGCGGCGTCGCCGGAGGATTCCCGCCGGCCCAAGGCGCCAAGACGGAGCCGCGCGGGCGGCCGGCGCCGCGTAGTGTCCCGGTTCCTCGCCGGCCAGCGCTGCGGCAGCATGCCCTTTGCGGTATCCTCGCCGGGCTCTGTCGACCGTCTGCAGTCCGACGACGCCGACGATAGAATGATTCCCGCGCATGCGTGTCGGACCTATCGCATCCACCTCCGGGGACCAGAAACCAGTGAAGCGAATCACCATTGCGATCATCCTCGCGGCGCTCGCGCTGTCGTTCGTTCTGCCCGCTACCGCGGCGCCCGACATCCGGATGTCGACGACCACCAGCACCGAAAACTCGGGGCTGCTGAAGGTGCTGCTTCCGGTCTATGAGGCAAGGTGCCAATGCAAGGTGCGGGTCATCGCCGTGGGCACCGGGAAGTCGCTCGAACTCGGCAGGAACGGCGACGTCGACGTCGTGCTGGTGCACGCGCGCGCGGCCGAGGACAGGTTCGTCGCCGAAGGCAGTGGCATCAACCGCCGCGACGTCATGTACAACGATTTCATCCTCGTCGGCCCCGACCACGACCCGGCGGGTGTCAAGGGAACGAAGGACGTCGTCGCGGCGATGAAAAAAATCCAGGCAGCGGGCATGCCGTTCATCTCGCGCGGCGACAACTCGGGCACCGATCAGATGGAGAAGAGCTATTGGCAGGTCGCGGGCATCGAACCCAGGGGCGCGTGGTACGTGTCCGCCGGGCTCGGCATGGGCGAGGTGCTGACGATGGCCGGAGAGAAGCGCGCCTACACGCTCACCGATCGTGCCACTTATGCGGCGTATCGGTCGAAAACCGGGCTCGCGATCCTGATCGAGGGCGATCCCCGGATGTTCAATCCTTACGGAATCATCGCGGTGAATCCGCAACGATCGCCCGGTGTCAACCACCAAGGGGCGATGGACCTGATCAATTGGATCACGTCGGCGGAGGGGCAGCGCGCGATCGCCGGCTTCAGGATCGAGGGCGAGCAGATGTTCTTCCCGAGTGCCAAGTGATCGTTGCGAGATGCAAGCGTGACGCGATCGTGAAGGGGACGCCGGTCCGGCCGGCGTCGGCTGAATGCGGCGGCATGTCGGACCCGCGTGTGGCGACGGAGCAGCGCGGCAGACCACGTATAATCGCGCTTTACGTATTCTGCGCCGGACATGCCGCACCTCCTCACGCTGCGCGGGCGCCATGCGCTCTCCCCGTTCCGCGTCGCCAAACTGCTCGCCGCGCTGGACGCATCGCGACCTGACCACGCAGTCGCCGGCATTGCCGCTACGTTCTGGCATTTCGTCGAAGTCGAGCGCGAACTGACGGCCGCCGAGGCTGTCACGCTCGAGCGAATCCTTACCTACGGCCCGCACGACGCCGGCGCCGGCGCCGGCGACGACGACGACGACGACGACGACGGCGCGCTGCTGCTCGTCGTCCCGCGTCCCGGCACGATCTCGCCATGGTCGTCGAAAGCCAGCGACATCGCGCACAATTGCGGACTCGATGCCGTTTCCAGGATCGAACGCGGCACCGCGTTTCGTGTCGCCATCCGTGGCGGCGCGGCGCTCTCGGCACAGGACCGCGCTGCCCTGCTGCCGTTCGTGCATGACCGTATGACCGAGGCGGCCTTACCCGCCCTCGATGATGCGCGTTCACTATTCGCTCATTTCCCACCGCGGCCACTGACGACAATTCCGTTGCTCGCCGGCGGGCGTGCGGCAATCGAGGCGGCGAATGCCGAACTCGGGCTCGCATTGGCACCCGACGAGATCGAGTACCTGGAAACGAATTTCCGCCGCCTTGGGCGCGATCCAACCGATGTCGAGCTGATGATGTTCGCGCAGGCGAACTCCGAGCACTGCCGGCACAAGATCTTCAACGCGAACTGGATCGTCGATGGCGTCGCGCAGGACAGGAGCCTGTTCGCGATGATCCGCCACACGCATGCGATGAACCCCGCGGCCACCGTCGTCGCTTACGCCGACAACGCGGCAGTCATCGAAGGTGCCACCGTGCGCCGCTTCTATCCGGACGCCGACGGCCGCTATTGCGCGCACAGCGAATCGACGCATATCCTGATGAAGGTCGAGACGCACAACCATCCCACCGCGATCGCGCCGTTTCCGGGTGCGGCGACCGGATCGGGCGGCGAGATTCGCGACGAGGGCGCGACCGGCGTCGGCGCGAAGCCCAAGGCAGGCCTCACCGGATTCACGGTTTCGCATCTGCGGCTTCCGACTCTGCCGCAGCCGTGGGAAGTGCCGTACGGCAAGCCGGATCGCATCGCGTCCGCACTCGACATCATGATCGATGGACCTATCGGCGGCGCATCGTTCAACAACGAATTCGGGCGGCCGAATCTGCTCGGCTACTTCCGCACGTTCGAACAGACCGTCGACGGCGAGGTTCGTGGCTATCACAAGCCGATCATGATCGCAGGCGGCGTGGGTAACATACGCGCCGACCACACGCACAAGGCGCCGATCGCGCCGGGCGCGCTGCTGATCCAGCTGGGCGGGCCGGGGATGCTGATCGGGATGGGCGGCGGCGCCGCGTCGTCGATGGCCACCGGCGCCAACGCGGCCGATCTCGATTTCGATTCGGTCCAGCGCGGCAACGCGGAGATCCAGCGCCGCGCGCAGGAGGTGATAGATCGCTGTTGGCAGCTCGGCGCCGACACGCCGATCCTTTCGATCCACGACGTCGGGGCCGGCGGCCTCTCCAACGCCTTTCCCGAGCTCGTGCACGGAGGCGGCGCCGGTGCGAATTTCGACCTGCGCAAGATTCCGTCGGAAGAGCCGGGGATGGCGCCGCGTGAAATCTGGTGCAACGAAGCGCAGGAGCGGTACGTACTCGCGATCCGCGACACCGACCTCGGGCGCTTGCGTGCGATCTGCGAGCGCGAGCGCTGCCCGTTTGCGGTCGTCGGTCGCGCGACCGCCGGCAGCGAGCTTGTCGTCGCCGATCCGCAGTTCCGCAACACGCCCGTGGACATGGATCTCCACGTGCTTCTCGGCAAGCCGCCGAAGATGACGCGAAACGTCGTGCATCGGCGGCGCGCGCTGCCTCCGCTCGATCTCGCCGGCGTCAGCGTGAAGGACGCCGCCTATCGCGTGCTGCAATTCCCGGCGGTGGCTGACAAGACGTTCCTGATCGCGATCGGCGATCGCACGGTCGGTGGCCTGTGCGCCCGCGACCCGATGGTCGGCCCGTGGCAGGTGCCGGTGGCGGACGTTGCCGTCACGTTGATGGATTTCGACGGCTACGCCGGCGAGGCGATGGCAATGGGAGAGCGCACTCCGCTGGCGCTGATCGATGCGCCGGCGTCCGGCCGCATGGCCGTCGGCGAGGCGATCACCAATATTGCGGCGGCCGGCATTGCGAAGCTGTCCGACGTCAAGCTCTCGGCGAACTGGATGGCGCCCGCCGGTCATCCGGGCGAGGACGCGGCGCTATACGACACGGTGCGCGCCGTCGCCATGGAACTCTGCCCGTCGCTGGGCGTGAGTATTCCGGTTGGCAAGGACTCGATGTCGATGCGCACGACGTGGAACGACGACGGCGTCGCGAAGGCCGTCACGGCGCCGCTTTCGCTGATCGTTTCGGCATTCGCGCCGGTCCCCGACGCGAGGTCGGTATCGACGCCGCAGTTGGCCCTTGACGCGGGCGAGACGACGCTCGTCTGGATCGATCTGGGTGGCGGCCGCCTGCGGCTCGGCGGCTCGGCGTTGGCGCAGGTTTACGGGCAACTCGGCGACCAATCGCCGGACCTCGACGATCCGGCGCGCCTCGCGACCTTTTTCGAAGCGGTGCAGGCGCTGCGGCGGGTGGGCAGCTTGCTCGCCTACCACGACATTTCCGATGGCGGCCTGTTCGCAACCCTTGCCGAAATGGCCTTCGCATCGCGCTGCGGCCTCGACATCGTGCTGGCCGGAAATGGCGACCCGCTGCCGGTGCTGTTCGCCGAGGAATTGGGCGCCGTGATTCAGG
>JAAFGU010000043.1:4696-16163 GCA_010365205.1 Aromatoleum sp.
GTCTGCGGCCGGCCTCACGCTGCGCCCGGTCGGTCGCCCGACGCTGGGCGACCAGATTCGGATCGAACAGGGCGGTCACACGGTTCTCGACGAGTCGCGCGCCGACCTCCATCGCGCGTGGTCGGCGACGACGCACGCGCTGCAGCGCTTGCGCGATCATCCCGATGCGGCCGACCAGGAATTCGACCGGATTCTCGACACGGCGGACCCGGGACTCAGTCCGCGGCTGACGTTCGATCCTGCCGCGGACATCACCGCGCCCTACGTCGCAACGGGCGCACGCCCGCTGATCGCCATCCTTCGCGAGCAGGGCGTCAACGGGCAGGTCGAGATGGCGGCCGCGTTCGACCGCGCCGGCTTCGCTGCGGTCGACGTCCACATGAGCGATCTGCTCGCCGGCCGGCGCTCATTGGCGGACTTCGCAGGCTTCGCCGCCGGCGGCGGCTTTTCCTACGGCGACGTTCTGGGCGCCGGCGAGGGCTGGGCCAAGTCGATCCTGTTCAATGCCCGCGCCCGCGACGACTTCTCGGCGTTCTTCGCGCGCGCCGACACTTTCGCACTGGGCGTGTGCAACGGCTGCCAGATGATGAGCAATCTGCACGAACTCATTCCCGGGACGACGCACTGGCCGCATTTCGTGCGCAACCGGTCGGAACAGTTCGAATCGCGTTTCGTGCTGCTTGCAGTTGAGTCGTCGCCGTCGCTGTTCTTCCGCGGCATGGAGGGCAGCCGAATACCCGTGGCGACCGCGCACGGCGAAGGTTTCGCCGAATTTCGCGATGCGGCGCAGTTCGTGGCCGCGCGACCGCTCGTCACATTGCGCTTCGTCGATCATGCGGGCGCTCCGACGGAGCGGTATCCTTGCAACGCCAACGGCTCGCCCGAGGGGATCGCCGGGCTTACCACCGCCGACGGCCGCTTCTCGATCCTGATGCCGCATCCGGAGCGCGTGTTCCGGTCGGTGCAGATGTCGTGGCGCCCGCAAGGCTGGGGGGAGGATTCGCCCTGGATGCGGATGTTCCGCAACGCACGCACCTGGCTGGGCTGAAGCGCCGCGCGAACCACAGGGTGCGCTGCCGGTGTCGTGGTCAGTATCCGCGAATGACAGCTGAACGGAGAATGCGATGGACCTGACCGTGTACTCAATCGACGGCGTGACACCGGTGGTAGATCCCTCCGCGTTCGTTCATCCGAGCGCCGTGCTCATCGGCGATGTGATCGTCGGGCCCGGCTGCTACATCGGGCCGGCGGCGTGCCTGCGCGGCGACTTCGGCCGCCTCGAAGTCAGGGCCGGCGCGAACATCCAGGACACCTGCGTCCTGCATGCATTCCCGGGCCACGACACGGTGGTCGAGGAAGGCGGGCATATCGGCCACGGCGCGGTGCTGCATGGTTGCATCGTCCAGCGCAACGCGCTGGTCGGAATGAACGCCGTCGTCAATGACAACGCGGTGATCGGCGAATCGGCGATCGTCGCGGCGATGGCGTTCGTGAAGGCCGGAATGATCGTACCGCCGCGCACGCTCGTCGCGGGCATGCCGGCGAAGGTGATCCGCGCGCTGACCGACACCGAGCTCGCCTGGAAAAGCGAGGGGACGGCGAGCTATCACGAGCTCGCGCGCCGCTCGCTGGCGACGATGCGCGCGACGGCGCCGCTTGCGGCGCCTGAGCCCGACCGCCCCCGCTTCGAATTGCCGGAGATGTTGCCGCTGTCGGTGCTGAAGGCGCGGCTACGCTGAGATTGTGCCGGCCGCGCGGTCTCGAAGTCTCGGAACGAGAGCTGACAGGCCCTAGAATCCGCCGGCCTGCCCATCGCGGCGCGGATCCGACGCCGCGATGTAGCCGCCTTCGATGCGGACGATGAACTGCCCGGCGCCGAAGTCCATGTACGAGTCCGCGACCGACTTCAACTCGTGTCCCAGCGCAGCGAGACCGGCACGAAGCGCGGGCGACGCCGACGGCTCCAGGTCGATCGAGCGGCCGTCGTTGACCTTCCAGCGCGGCGCGTCGAGCGCACTCTGCGGGTTCATCCCGTAGGTCAGCAGCCGAACCAGCGTCTGCACGTGTCCGGGCGGCTGGATCGGTCCGCCCATGACGCCGAACGCGGCGAGCGGCGCGCCGGATTGGGTCAGGAACCCCGGAATGATCGTGTGGAACGGCCGCTTGCCGCCGCCGACCTCGTTCGGGTGTCCGGGAGAAAGCGAGAATCCCGCGCCCCGGTTCTGCAGGCTGATCCCGGTACCGGGGACGACGACGCCGGAGCCGAAGCCCATGTAGTTCGACTGGATCAGCGACACCATCATCCCGCGCTCGTCCGCGGCGCACAGGTAGACGGTGCCGCCCTTGGGCGGCTGCCCGGGGCCGAAGTCGCGTGCGCGCGTCGGATCGATCAGCGTCGCGCGCGATGCGAGGTAACGCGGATCGAGCAGCGCGTCCGCGCTGACGTCCATCGTTCGCGGATCGCTGACGTAGCGGTGGACGTCGGCGAACGCGAGCTTCATCGCCTCGATCTGCAGGTGCTGGCTGGCGACCGAGTCCGGCTCGAGCGCGGCGAGGTCGAATGCGCGCAGGATGCCGAGCGCCATCTGCGCCGCGATGCCCTGTCCGTTGGGCGGAATTTCGTGAACCGTCGCGCCGCCATAGTCGAGCGCCAGCGGCGTCACCCAGTCCAGCGTATGGTTGGCAAAGTCGGCAAGCGAGTGGGCAGCGCCGTGCGCGCGCGCATCGGCGACCATCGCTTCGGCCAGTTCTCCGCGATAGAACGCCTGTCCGTGCGTGTCGGCGATCCGCTCCATCGTCGCCGCCATCGCGGGACAGGCGAAGCGCTCGCCCGGGCGCGGCGCGCGACCTTGCGGAAGGAAGCAATCGGCGAAGCCGAGATCCTTCGGCATCACGGTTTCGGCGAGCGCCCATTTCCCGGCAACGATCGGCGAAACGAGATAGCCGTCGCGCGCGTAGCGGATCGCCGGCGCGAACAAGTCAGCGAAGGGCAACGTACCGAAACGCTGCGAAAGAGCGGCCCAGCCGGAGACGGCGCCCGGAACGGTGACCGATTCCCATCCGCGGGGCGGAATCTCGGTCATGCCGGCATAGCGCGCCGGCGTCGCCGCGGCGGGCGCACGTCCCGACGCATTGAGGCCGACGAGCTCGCGACCATCCCAGACGATCGCGAACAGGTCGCTGCCAAGCCCGTTGCTGCACGGCTCGAGGATCGTCAGCGCGATCGCGGTGGCCAGCGCCGCGTCGACGGCGTTGCCGCCGCGCTGGAGCATCGCAAGACCAGCCTGCGTTGCGAGCGGCTGCGACGTGGCGACCGCGTTGCGGGCGAGAATCGGCTGCCGCCGCGACGCGTAACGCGTCGCCCAGTCGAAGTTCAGCATCGGCGGGCGCTCAATCGGCCCCGGCGCGGGAATGCCGGAGTGGCGTCGACACATTCGCGATCGCGCTCCGCGCGGCGCAGTCGAGCGGGCCCATCGTGACCTTCAACGGCACGACGGGTTCGCGACATGCGGCGGACATCGTCACTCCTCCTGGAACGCGACTTCGCGCGTCTTGCGGAACGCGGGCGCGATGATCAGCAGCAGCAGGAACGCTGCCGCGAGAAGCATTGCCAGCGAGAGGGGCCGGGTGAAGAACACCGTCGGATCGCCGCGCGACAGCAGCAGCGCGCGCCGCAGATTTTCCTCCATCAATGGGCCCAGCACGAAGCCCAGCAGCAGCGGCGCGGGCTCGCACTCGAGCTTGACGAAGATCACGCCGAGGAGGCCGAAAAATGCCGTCTGCATGACGTCGAAACTCGTGTTGCTGATGCTGTAGACGCCGATCGAGCAGAACAGGAGGATCGCCGGATAGAGCAGCCGGTAGGGCACCTGCAAGAGCTTGATCCACATGCCGATCAGCGGCAGGTTCAACACGACCAGCATCAGATTGCCGACCCACATCGACGCGATCAATCCCCAGAAGAGGCCCGGGTTGCTGGTGATGACCTGAGGACCGGGCTGGATGTTGTGAATCGTCATCGCCCCGACCATCAGCGCCATCACCGCGTTTTCCGGGATGCCGAGGGTGAGCAGCGGAATGAATGACGTTTGCGCGCCGGCATTGTTGGCGGACTCGGGTCCCGCGACGCCCTGGATCGCGCCCTTGCCGAAGCGCGAAGGATCCTTGGCGATCTTCTTTTCCAGCGCGTAGGAGGCGAACGACGCGAGCATGGCACCGCCGCCGGGCAGCACACCGAGCATCGAGCCCAGTCCGGTGCCGCGAAGCACGGCGGGCCATGCCTGTCGGAACTGCTCCTTGGTGATCCAAAGGCCCTTGACTTTGCTCGCGATGACTTCGCGCTTTTCCGTGGTTTCGAGATTGGTAATGATCTCGGCGAAGCCGAACAGGCCCATCGCGACGCTGACCACGCCGATGCCGTCGGTAAGCTCCGGAATCCCGAACGCGAAACGCGCCGCGCCGGAGTTCACGTCGGTGCCGACGATGCCGAGCAGCAGGCCCAGGACGATCATCGCGATAGCCTTGAGCAGCGAGCCGTGGGCGAGGACGACCGCGCCGATCAGCCCCAGCACCATCAGGGAGAAGTACTCGGCCGGGCCGAACTTCAACGCCAGCTCGGACAGCGGAATCGAGACCCCCGCGACCAGCACCGTGGATACCGTGCCGGCGAAGAAGGAGCCCAGCGCGGCGATGGCCAGCGCGGCGCCCGCCTGGCCCTGGAGCGCCATCTGGTGCCCATCGAGGCAGGTGACCGCGGACGATGTCTCTCCGGGCATGTTGAGCAGGATCGACGTGGTCGAGCCGCCATACTGCGCGCCGTAGTAGATGCCGGCCAGCATGATCAACGCCGATACCGGTTGCAGCGCGTACGTGGTCGGCAGCAGCATCGCGATCGTCGCAACAGGGCCTATGCCGGGCAAAACGCCGATCAGCGTGCCCAGCATCGAGCCGATGAACGCGTACAGCAGATTGACCGGCGTCAGCGCAACGCTGAAGCCGAGCGCGAGATGCGAGAGCAATTCCACGGAGGATTCCTCAGTTGGCGCCGGGCCAAATCGGAAGCTGCAGCTTGAGGCCCAATGCGAAAACGCCAACGGCGAGCACTGCGAGCAGGATGCCGCTGATGACCGCTTCCCTGGGCCGGAACTCCTGGCTTGCGGCGCTCGCGAGAACGATCAACAGAATCGTCGACAGCACGAGACCCGCATAATTCACGATCGCGCCGAACAGCACGACGCTGCCGAGCACGACGGCCACCGGCCGCCAGCGCCATCCGGGAAGCGGCGGGCCGTCGACGCGCAGGCCGCGCAGGACCACGGCGGAGCCCAGCGCCACGAGCAGGATGCCGAGCATTCGCGGGAAATAGCCCGGCCCCATGCGGGCGGCGCTCCCGAGCGCGTAGTTGCTGCCCAGCACGATAGCGGCGATGCCGATCGCGACGAACAGCAGCCCGGCAACGAAATCCTTCGGATGGCGAATGTGCGCCATGTCCCCTCCCGCGCGTTTTTTTCGTCGCCGACTCACGTACGGCGAGCGGCGTAGGATAGCATCGAAGCGGCGCGTTCGTCCGGCACGACAACCGGCGCCGACGCCGGTTTCGCGGCGATGCGCCTGGCGATCCGTGCGCCGCGGGGCGCCCCCAAATCCGACGCTCGCGCGCCGGTCGGCGATGCGGACGAACCTACGGCCGAACGCGGAGCAGACAATTCGGAGCGGACGATTGCACCGCGTTCATGCGCGCCGGGAAAGCAGCGCGAGCAGACCCTGATCCCGCCCGGGCGCACGGATCGGCTGCGCGCGGCTCCGGCAAGAAAAAGGGCAGGCCGCGGCCTGCCCCTGTTCACGACGCGAGGCGGCTTACATGCCGTTTTTCGCTCGCAGGTCCTTGAAGTAGCTGTCGAGGTACTGACCCTGCATCCGTTGCATCAGCTGCGGCTTTACTTCTTCGTAGTTCGGCACCTTCGCGTCGCGGACGTCGTCGAGTTTGATCACGTGCCAGCCGAATTGCGACTGGACCGGCGTCGCGGTGAACTTGCCCTTTTCGAGCTTGACCATCGCGTCCGAGAACGGCTTGACGAAATTCGCCGGCGCGTTCCAGTCGAGATCGCCGCCATTGACCTTCGAACCCGGGTCCTTCGAGCGCTCGGCGAGCTTTTCGAACTTCTCCCCTTTCTGCAGCGAGGCGATGATGTCCTTGGCCTCGTCTTCCTTGTCGACCAGGATGTGGCGGACGTGATACTCCTTGTCGCCGATCTGCGACTTGATCGTGTCGTACTCCTTTTGCAGCGCGGCGTCCGGAATCGGGTTCGCCTTCGCCCAGTCGGCGACATAGGCACGGACCAGCACCGTCTGAGCCGTGAGGTCCATCTGGATTTTGATCTCGGCGTTCTTGTCGAGGCCCTTCTTCCTGGCTTCACGCGTGAGCAGTTCGCGCGTGTTGAGCTCGTCGCGAATCGCGTTGCGCAGTTCCGGCGAATCGGGCTGGCCCTGGGAAAGGCGCTCCTTCAGCAGTACGTCGAAGTACGCCTTGGGGTAGATGTCCTTGCCGGCAGTCGCGGCCGCAGGCGCTGGGACCTTTGCCACCTTTTCCGGGGCTTTTGCCGGGGCGGCCTTGTCCTGCGCCTGGGCGCTGGACCCCGTCAGCGCGACGAGCGCGGCGAACAGGGCGATGGTCAGAGGTTGCTTCGTCATCGGTACAGTCCTTTTGTGGTTAAGAAGGAAATTCTTCCGGCGTCAGCGCCCGGATCGATAGCGCATGGATCGGGTGAGGGAGGAGATCGGCGACCCGGTCCAGAACCCGCTGATGCCGCGCAAGCCGCGACAGACCGGAGAACTGCTCGGACACGATCAGGAGCGAAAAGTGCCCGCCACCGGCGGCCGCGCCGGCATGTCCGGCGTGCGCCGCGCTATCGTCGTCAATCTCGAGGATCGCTGGCGCCAGTGCGGCGAGGCGCGCGCGAAGCGTGGAGGCGGGGTCGAACACGGGGGCTGTCACGAAGCCTCCTCGGGCATGTGCCGAGACAGCCAGAGGCCCTGGACCAGCGCGAAAGCCAGGAACAGCCCGATTCCGCCCCACACTTTGAAGTTGACCCAGGTTTCGGTCGAGAAATGGAATGCCACGTACCAGTTCACCGCGGCCATGCACGCGAAGAAGGCGACCCAGGCCCAGGTCAGCCGGACCCATACCGCTTCCGGCAATACGATGCCCTTCATCAGGTAACTCAGGAGGTTGCGACCGAATCCCAACCGGCCGACGGCGAGCACGCCGCCGAAAAGCAGGTAGAGGACGGTCGGTTTCCATTTGATGAACACCTCATCGTGCAGTAGCAGCGTGGCGCCACCGAAGACGGCGATGATCACGAATGAAAGCCAGTGCACGACCTCGACGCGTCCGCGCTGCCAGCGCATCCAGGCGATCTGGACGACCGACGCGGCGATAGCAACCCCGGTGGCGACAAAAATGCCCTGCCACTTGAACGCGATGAAGAAGAGCAGAAGCGGAAAATAGTCGGCGAGCAGCTGCATAACCGACTATTGTACCTTGGGCGCGGCCGCTACCGCCAGCATGGAGATTCCCGGTCTGGATGCCGTCACCGCGGGCCGGTTGCACGGCGAAAGGGCTGCGGCCCGGCTTGCCGGATGGCCTGGCGCCCGTATTCAGCCGCTGCGCGCAGCCATCAGTCGGTTCAGCCGTGCCCAGTCGAATGCCGGACCCGGGTCCGTCTTGCGTCCGGGCGCTATGTCGCTGTGCCCCACGGTATCGGCGATTGGATAGCGGCGGCGAATCGCCTTGACCAGCCGCGCCAGCATCGCGTATTGCCCGGCTTCGTAGGCAATGTCGTCGGCGCCCTCCAGTTCGACCCCGATCGAGAAGTCGTTGCAACGCTCGCGGCCGTTCCACGACGACGTTCCGGCGTGCCACGCCCGCTCAGTGCAATGGACGAACTGGACGAGCGCGCCGTTGCGCCGGATCAGGAAATGCGCCGATACCCGGAGGTGTGCGATCGTCCCGTAGGAGGGGTGGGCAGATGGGTCGAGTCGATTCGTGAACAGCCGGGCGATGGCGTCGCCGCCGAACGACCCTGGCGGCAGCGAAATGCCATGGACGACCAGAAGCGTGACCTCTGCGCCGTCGGGCCGCGCATCTCGGTTCGGCGAGCGGATCTGGCGCGCGAGGTTCGCCACGCCCCGAAGGTCGACGACGAGCCGGCGCGGGGCCGCAGCGTCCGCGCGCCGGACCGCTTGCTCGGACGCTGACTTGGGGCGGGGGCTCACGCGCGTGGCTCACCCTGCTACTTGATTCCGAGCCGCTCCATTCGATAGCGCATCGCACGGAAGGTGATGCCTAGCAGCTTCGCCGCCGCGGTCCGGTTGTAGCGGGTCTTCTCGAGCGCCTCATTGATCGCCATACGCTCGACGCGGTCGAGATAGTCCTGCAGCGGCCACTTTTCCCCGGCGTTGAGCGCGGCTTCGGCCTCGTCGGCGATGGGCGTCAGGTGCAGGTCGTCCGAGGTGATGCGCAACGGGTCGCCGGCGAGCGAGAGACCGCGCTCGAGAATGTTTTCGAGTTCGCGAACGTTGCCTGGAAAAGGATAGCGCTCGAGGGCGCTGAGCGCCTCCGGATCGAGTTGCGCCGGCGTGCCCCGCGACAGCTTGGCGAGGATAGCGTGTGCGATCAGCGGGATGTCCTCGCGCATTTCGCGCAAGCTCGGCATCGCCAGCTCGATCACGTGCAGCCGGTAATAGAGATCCTGCCGGAACTCGCCCGATTCGACCAGCGTGGCGAGTTTCTTGTGCGTGGCGCTGACGATTCGGACGTCGACCGGTTCCTCCTGCGTCGAACCGACCTTGCGCACTTTCTTTTCCTGGATCGTGCGCAACAGCTTGACCTGCATTGCGAGCGGCAGGTCGGCGACTTCGTCGAGGAACAGCGTGCCGCCGTTGGCTGCCTGAAAGAAGCCGTCGCGGTCGGCCTCGGCGCCGGTGAACGATCCTTTCCGGTAGCCGAAGAATTCGCTCTCCATCAGATTTTCGGGAATGGCACCGCAGTTCACCGCGATAAACGGCAGTTCAGCGCGCGGACCGCCCGAGTGGATCATCCGCGCGGCAAGCTCCTTGCCGCTGCCCGACTCGCCGTTGATGAAGACCGGGGCCTGACTTTTCGCCAGCCGTTCGATCAGGCTGCGGACCTGCATCATCGCCGGCGATTCGCCGAGCAACTGATAGCTCGACGTCGGCTGCGGCTTCTCCGGCACTTTGAGCGCCTGCTTGACCAGCGCCCTCAGCTGCTCGAGCGCCACCGGCTTCGCGAGGTAATCGAACGCCCCGGCCTTCAATGCAGCGACCGCATTCTCGGCGCTTCCGTACGCGGTGATGACGGCGACCGGTACGTCGAGCCCTTTCTGGTTGATGTGTTCGACCACGCGCAGCCCATCGCCGTCGGGCAGGCGCATGTCGGTCAGGCAAAGATCGAACGACTCCTTGTCGAGCAGGCGGATCGCCTCAGTGACGTTTTCGGCGCGCGAGGTGTCGAGCCCCATTCGGGACAGCGTCAATTCCAGCAGCTCGAGCAGATCGGGCTCATCGTCAACGATGAGAACTTTGGGCTGGCCGCGGATTTTTCGGGACATGGCGGACCTCTTCAGGGTTTGTCGGTGGGGCGAACCGCGCGTTTCAGTGTCAGGCGGAAACGCGCGCCCGGCCCCTTCGGCAGGAGTTCGAGCGCGGCGCCGTTGGCGTCGGCGAGTTCGCGTGCAATATACAGGCCGAGACCGGTGCCGCCCGGCCGCGTCGTGAAGAATGGCTCGAAGATCTGCCCACGCAGTTCCGCCGGGATGCCCGGGCCGTCGTCGGTGAGCTCGCAGATCACCGCATCCCCCATGTAGCCGGGGCGGGAGACGAGCCGTATGCTGTTTTCCTTCTTCTGGCAGTGCTGCCACGCATTGCGGACGAGATTCCAGAAGATCTGGTTCAGGTGGCCGCGGTCGAAGATCACGAGAAGCTCGTCGGGAATCTCCAGCACGATGCCGCCGGGCGGGATGTTCTCGGCCTGCACGATCTCGTCGACCAGCGAGCGCAGGAATTCACCGATCGAGATGACCTCCGGCTGTTGCCGGTCGCGGCGGTTCAATTGCAGCACCTCGCCGACGATGCGGTCGATGCGCTTCGCGTTGTTTCGGATCATGCTGAGCAGGCGTTGTCCCTCCGGCACGACGGCCCCGTCCTCCTCCAGCAGCTGCGCCGCCTGGTTGATGGCCGACAACGGATTCCGGACTTCGTGGGCGATGCTGGCGGTGAGCCGGCCCATCGCCGCGAGTTTCATCTGCTGCGCTTCGCTCTGCGCGCGGCCGAGGTCCTCCAGGTAGATCAGCGTGCCGCCGTTGAGCCCCGATCCGATCCGCACGAGGCGTACGCGCAGCAGGCGCTGCGTTACCTCGACCTTGAACGGAGGCAGCACCTCCGAGTCGTCCTCCTGCCAGCGCCGCCAGTAGTCGTGCAGCGTCGAACTGAATTCGGCGAGCCGCATGCCGCCGCGCATCCGCCCGAACCCACCGAGCAGCCGCGTCACCTGCGCGTTATGGCCGCGGACCACGCCGTTCAGGTCTACGACGAGGACGCCGTCCTGCATGTCCTGGATGATGAGCCGGTTGACCTGCTCGAGATTGGCGACGTCGATGCCGCGCTGGGCGGCAAGGTCCTCCGAAGCTTTCGTGTAGCGGCCGAGCGCGACGGCAATCCCGATCGTCGCGAAATAACCGAAGCCGGCAAGCCCCGTCTGGAACGGCTGCGCGCCTGTCACCTGGCCTTCCAGCAGGCGCCAGATGTCGAGTCCCAGGAGAACGATCGTGGCAACTGCCGCATGGAAGAATGCCGTCCGCGTCCGCAGCAGCCAGCCGCTCGCCGCGAGCTGCGGAAACAGAAGGATCGGCAAGGTGCCGCCCGGCGTGCCGCCGGCGATCATGATCATCGCGATGAAAAACACGTCGCCGGCGAGGAGCCCCGAAATCAGCACCGCCAGCGGCAGCGGCAGCGGATCGCGCTGGATCCACCAGAACGCGGCGAAACCGAACAGGAAGTACAGGCCGGTCGCCGTGACAAATGCGTTGGGTGCCCCGATCGACAGCAGCTTCAAGTCGAGCAGCAGCGCCGTGCCGAGCAGCAGCGCGCCGCAAATCGCCCGGTAGAGACCGACGATCCACAGGATGCGGCGCGGCGATTCGTTGATCGATGCCGGCAGCTGCAACGGTTCGAACGGCGGATTGGCGGGATGGGTTTGCATCAGGCGCGGTTATCGCAGAACGGGCGGGATGGCGTCAACGGCGGTTCGCGCACGCAGGGTCGCTGCACGTCGGGCCGGCGGCGTTGTCCTTGGCGTCGGCGCGCGGCAGGAAGACGCCGCAGCGAACGCAGCGCACCATCGTGTCGGCGACCGGCTCGCGCGCATTGGCGGCACGTTTCGTGTCGTCGG
>JAAFGU010000044.1 GCA_010365205.1 Aromatoleum sp.
CCGACGCCGCGGCGGCCGCGGCGGGCCTGCGCTTCGCCGGCCTGCGCTCGCTGTTTTTCACACTGCCCGAACCGTTGCTGGCACTCGCCGCTCGGGCGTTTCAGGTCGCCGAATGGGACCGCACGCACCGCTACTGCGGCAGATGCGGGACGCCGACGCGCGACAGGGCCGGTGAACGCGCCAAGGAGTGCCCGGCCTGCGGCTACGTCGCCTATCCGAGGATCTCGCCCGCGATGATGGTGCTGGTCACGCGCGGCCGCGAACTGTTGCTCGCGCGCGCTCACCGCTTTCCGGGCGCGATGTACAGCGCGCTCGCCGGCTTCGTCGAGCCCGGCGAGACGATCGAGGATTGCGTGCGCCGCGAAGTGCGCGAAGAAGTCGGCATCGAAGTGACCGGCATCACCTACTTCGCCAGCCAGTCGTGGGCCTTCCCGCATTCGCTTATGATCGCGTATACCGCCGAGTACGCCGGCGGCGAATTGCGGCCCGACGACACCGAAATCGCCGACGCGCGCTGGTTCACCTCCGACGCGCTGCCTGCACTGCCGACGCACGTGTCGATCGCGCGGCGTCTCATCGACGCGACGCTCGCGCGGCTCGCGCATTGACGCTGCCGGCGTTGCCCGGCCTTCCTGCTAGAATGAGAATGGCGAGGTTCTTCGCCACCCGCACCTTGAGCTTTTTTCCCGTTTTCGCGGTCCCCATGCAACGCTTTCTCCGCCTTTTCCTTGCATTGCTCGTCGCCGGTCTGTGGCTGTCCGCCGTGCCCGTGCATGCGCAGGACGGCCGCGAGTTCACGGAGGAAGCGCGCCGCCAGTACAACCAGGGGCTGCGCGAAGCCGGCGCGCTGGTGAAGGACAAGCAGTACGCAAACGCGCTGGTCAGACTCGACGCCCTGCTCGCCACGCGCCCGCGCGAACCGCAGGCCCGGTTTCTCAAGGGCGTCGTGCAGACGGAGACCGGCGCGGCCGACGCCGCGCGCGACACCTTTCGCGCGTTGACCGAGGACTACCCCGAACTGCCCGAGCCGTACAACAATCTCGCCGTGCTGCTGGCGCAGAAAGGCGACTACGTCGGCGCCCGGGCGGCGCTGGAGTCCGCGATTGCCGCGTCGCCCGACTGGGCCGTCGCGCACGAGAATCTGGGCGACCTCTACGCCCGCCTCGCGGCGACGCACTACGAACGCGCAGCGGCGCTCGACCGCGACAACAAGACCGCGGCGGCGAAACTGGCGCTGGCGCGCGAACTGCTGGCGCCGCGCCGGCCGGCAGCGGCCAAGCCCTGACCCTTTTCATGATCCACGACCCACCCACAAAGGAGTTTCCGATGCTGCGCCGCTATTTCCTCACGTTCCTCACCGCGCTCGCCGCCGCGTTCGCGCTGCCCGCGCTGGCCGCCAATCCGCAGGTCGAGTTCGACACGACCGCAGGCAAGATCCGGGTCGAGCTCTTTCCCGACGCGGCGCCGAAGACGGTCGCCAACTTCCTCGACTACGTCAAGGCGAAACACTATGACGGCACGCAGTTCCATCGCGTGATCGCGGGGTTCATGATCCAGGGGGGCGGCTTCACGCCCGATTTCAAACAGAAGCCGACGAAGCCTCCGGTCCCGATCGAATCCGAGTTGTCGAGCAAGGCGGGCCTCGCCAACGTGCCCGGCACGCTGGCGATGGCGCGCACGTCCGATCCGAACTCGGCGACGGCGCAGTTCTTCATCAACGTCGGCGACAACAAGTTCCTGAACTTCCGCTCGGCCGACCCGCAAGGGTACGGCTACACGGTGTTCGGCAAGGTCGTCGACGGCATGGACGTCGTCGACAAGATCGCCAAGGGCGCCACCGGCGCCGGCGGACCGTTCCCGAAGGACGTGCCGGTCGAGAAGGTCCTGATCACCAAGGCCGTCGTCGTCGACGCGAAGTAAGGAGAGGACATGGTCATCCTGCACACCAATCATGGCGATATCAAGCTGGAACTCGACGCCGAGAATGCGCCGACGACCGTCGAGAATTTTCTGCAGTACGTTCGCGACGGCCATTACGACAACACGATCTTCCATCGCGTCATCGACGGCTTCATGGTCCAGGGCGGCGGGATGGAACCGGGCATGAAGCAGAAGCCGACGCGGGCGACGATCGCCAACGAAGCCGGCAACGGCCTGAAGAACAAGCGCTACACGGTGGCGATGGCGCGCACGTCGGAGCCACATTCGGCGTCGTCGCAGTTCTTCATCAACATCGCCGACAACGACTCCCTCGACTACAAGGGACCGAGCCCGCAAGGCTGGGGCTATTGCGTGTTCGGCAAGGTCGTCGCCGGTCAGGACGTCGTCGACAAGATCAAGGCGGTGCCGACGGCCAATGCCGGGTTCCACCAGAACGTTCCTACCGACGATGTGGTCATCGTCCGCGCCGAAGAAACGGCCGCCTGATGTAACCCGCGGGGAAGCGCCGGATCGCGGTCCGCGGCAGCGCGGTCGAAGCGCCCGATCTTCCCCGATTCTCGATGCCTCCCACGCTGTTTGTCTCGGACCTGCATCTGGCGCCGGAGCGGCCGGCGCTGTTGGCGGCGTTCTCGGCATTCTGCGCCGGTCCGGCGCGTGCCGCGGCCGCCGTCTACGTGCTGGGCGACCTGTTCGATGCGTGGATCGGCGACGACCAGCTGCGGGACCCGGTCGCCGCCACGGTCGCGCATGATCTGCGCGGAGTCGCCGATGCCGGAATCGGCGTCCATCTGATGCACGGCAATCGCGACTTTCTGCTCGGCGGGCGCTTCGCCGGCGCTGCGGGCGCCACGCTAATGCCCGAGCAGGTCGTCGTCGATCTTTTTGGCACACCAACGCTGCTGCTGCACGGCGACGAGATGTGCACCGACGACAAGAGCTACCAGCGATACCGCGCGCGCACGCGAAACCCGGCCTGGCAACGGAGCTATCTGGCGCTACCGTATTTCGCCCGGCGCGCGGTGGCGCGCTGGCTGCGCCGCAAGAGCCGCGACGAGACGGCGCGGAAGCCGGACTCGATTCTCGACGTGACTTCCGCCGCCGTCGAGAACGCGTTTCGCGATTCCGGCGTCATCCGGATGATCCACGGCCACACGCACCGGCCGGCCCGCCACCACGTGATGGTCGATGGCCGCGATTGCGAGCGGCGGGTGCTCGCCGACTGGTACGACCGCGGGAGCTACCTCGAAGTCGACGAAGCCGGCGCGCGAACGCACGACGTCGCAGCGCCGGCGTAACCGCAGCGTTCGGGAGAACCGGTGATCGGAGTCTTCACCCCGGAATGGTGGTCTGCCCTGGCAGCCATCGTCGTCATCGATCTCGTGCTGGCCGGCGACAACGCGCTCGTCATCGGCCTCGCCGCGCGCAATGTCCCCGCCGCGATGCAGCGCCGCGTGATTCTGTGGGGGACCGCGGGCGCAATCGGCGTCCGCATCCTGCTGACAAGCGTCGTCGTCTGGCTGCTGGAGATGCCGGGTTTCCTCGTCGCCGGCGGCCTCGCGCTGACATGGATCGGTTATCGCCTCACCCAATCCGGCGGCGGCGAGCACGATGTGCCAGCCGCCAGGAGCGTAGTCGGCGCAATCCAGGCGATCGTCGTCGCCGACGCGGTGATGGGCGTGGACAATGTGCTTGCGGTCGGCGGGGCCGCTCAGGGCAGCGTGCTCCTGGTGATCCTTGGCCTCACCATCTCGATTCCCATCGTCGTCTGGGGCTCGACGCTGGTGCTGAAATGGGTCGACCGCTTCCCGGCGATCGTGTGGATCGGCGCGGCGGTCCTGGGATGGACGGCGGCCAAGATGATCGCGAGTGAACCGCTGCTGTCGACATTGCTCGACCGCCATCCCGCGGCGCGGACCGCACTCTATGCGCTTATCGTCGGCGCCCTGGTCGCAGTGCCCGTCTGGCAGTGGCTGCGGCCGCACCATCGCAGTCAGATGGCGGTGCTCGTGCTGATGGTTGCCTGGCTGACGCTCTTCGGCTGGATCGAGGACAGGATGGGCACGCAGTTCAACCTGTTCGAGCACTGGCGCTGGGATGACGAACTCGTCGACATCGTGCGCTGGGTCGGCTGGATTCCCGTAGCCATCGCGTTGCACCGCTGGATCGAGCGGCGGCGCTCCGGCTGACTCGCCGGCCGCTACCCGGCGAGCGCCTGCGCGAAGTCGGCGAGCAAGTCGTCGCGATCCTCGATCCCGACCGACACCCGTATCAGCGAGTCGGCGATGCCCATCGCCGCCCGACGTTCCGCGCCCGCCTCCCAGAATATCGTGTGGGCGACGGGAATGGCCAGCGTGCGGTTGTCGCCGAGGTTCGACGACGAGACGACGATGCCGAGCCGATTCAGGAAATCGAAGCAGTCGATGTCGGGCGCCAGTTCAAACGCAAACAGCGCGCCGTACGCGCGAAACCGCTCGCGCGCGAGCGCGTGCTGCGGATGCGCGGCGAGCCCCGGATAGTGAACGGCGCGCACTTTGGCGTGCGCCGCAAGATATTCGGCGAGCGCCTGCGCGTTCGCGCATTGCCGGTCCATCCGCAACGCCAGCGTTTCCGCGCCCACGGCGATGTGGTGCGCCTGCTCGGGCGTCAGCGTGGCGCCCCAGTCGCGCAGACCCTTTTTCCGGATTTGGGTGATGCCCCAGAGCGCCGGCTTCTGCGTCTTGTAGCTGTCGGCGATATTCGGGTAGCCGGTCCAGTCGTAAAGACCCGTGTCGGTGAGGCTGCCGGCGAGCGCGTTGCCGTGGCCGCCGATGTACTTGGTCAGCGCGTTGACCACGAGGCTCGCCCCGACGCTTTTCGGCCGGAACAGCCACGGCGAGGTCATCGTATTGTCGACGACGTAGACGATGCCGCGCGCGCGGCAGAGATCGCCAATGCGCGCCAGGTCGGCGATCTGCGTGCGCGGATTCGCGATAGTCTCGACGAACACCAGGCGCGTCGCGGGCGTCAACGCTTTTTCCACCTCGCCGACGTCGGTCGCGTCGACCAGCGCCACGCCGATTCCGAGACCGGACAGCGTCCCGAACAGGCTGTTCGTGTTGCCGAAGAGGAACTGGCTCGACACGACGTGGTCGCCCGCCTTCAGCAGCGCGAGCATCGCGGCACCGATCGCCGCCATCCCGGTGCCGAAGCATACGGTGGCGACGCCCTCCTCCATCGCATTGACCTTCGCCTCGAGCGCGGCGGTCGTCGGATTGCCCTGCCGGCCGTAGACGTAGCCCTGCGTCTTGCCCTGAAACACCGCGGCGAGTTCGCGCGCATCGCGGTAGCCGTAGGCGACCGACAGATGCAGCGGCTTGTGCAACGCGCCGTGTTCGATCGCCGCGTCGCGGTCGGAATGGAGGATCGCGGTGGTGAAACCCCGCGGCAACTTGGCGTTGGTCATGACAGCCCCGAAAACAAAAAACCCGTTCGGCGTCCGCTGAACGGGTTTTGCGCGGCGGGCCGGCAACGGCTTGGACCCGGAAGCATCACCTCGCTTTAGCGGCATTTTTTACGCGCCCGCAAGCTGAAGCTCAAATCGGCGCAACGACATTATGCGCCACGCGTCCGGGCACGGTCAAACCGCCGCGAGGCGCCCACGGCGAGCGCGCTGCTACCGCGTCACCAGCGCCTTCAGCGTCTTCAGGCGCGCGCTGCCGGCCGACTTTTCGCGTGCGGCTTCGTCCTCGGGCAGCGGTTCACCCGACCAGCGCAGGTCTTCCTTCGCGAGTTCGCCGAGGAACCGCGACGGCTGGCATTCGACATGCTCGCCGGCGCGCTTGCGCCGCCGGCAGAACGACAGGTGAAGGCTGCGCTGCGCGCGCGTGACGCCGACGTACATCAGCCGCCGCTCCTCCTCGACGTTGCCGTTGGCGACCGCCTCCCGGTGCGGCAGGATGCCTTCCTCCAGTCCGACCATGAACACGTGCGGAAATTCGAGGCCCTTCGCCGCGTGCAGCGTCGACAGACGGACCGCGTCCGCGTCGCTTGTCTCCTGCCCTTCGAGCATCGTGATCAGCGCGATCATCTGCGTCAGCTCGAGCAGGGTCTTGCGGTCGGCTTCACCCTTCGTCGTCAGCCAGTCGATGAAGTCGCGTACGCTCCGCCACCGGGTCGCCGCTTGTTTCTTCTCGCAGTGCGCCAGCAGGAAATCCTCGTAGCCGATCGCCGCGACCAGCTCGTCGAGCAATCGTCCGGCCGGCTCCCGCGCAGCGCGAAAACGCAGGTTGTTGATCAGCGTGCAGAACACATCGAGTATGTCGCGCTGACGCGCCGGCACCGCGGCCGCGGTCTCGCCGGCAAACACCGCCGCGAACAGGCTCTCGTGCCGCACGCCGGCGATCGCGCCCAGTTTCGCGAGCGTCGTCGCGCCGATGCCGCGCTTTGGCGTCGTGATCGCGCGGATGAACGCCGGATCGTCGTCGTCGTTGGCGATGAGGCGCAGGTAGGCGACGACGTCCTTGATCTCCGTCCGCTCGAAGTACGACTGCCCGCCCGAGATCAAATACGGGACGTTCTGCTCGCGCAGCTGTTTTTCGAACAGCTTCGCCTGGTGATTGCCGCGGTACAGAATCGCGTAATCTGAATGGCGACCGCGGTGTTCGAAACGGTGCGCGAGCAGGCGCCGCACGACGCCCTCGGCCTCGGCCTCGTCGTCAACGGCGGGTGACACGCGGATCGCGTCGCCGTGGCCATGCTGACTCCACAGCTTCTTGTCGAACAGCTTCGGATTGTTGGCGATCAACGCGTTGGCGGACCGCAGGATCCGCACCGTCGAACGGTAATTCTGCTCGAGCTTGATCACCTTCAGCGCCGGAAAGTCCTGCGGCAGCTGCGCGAGATTGTCGACCGAGGCGCCGCGCCAACCGTAGATCGCCTGGTCGTCGTCGCCGACCGCCGTGAACGCGGCGCGTTCGCCTGCCAGCAACTTGAGGAGCTCGTACTGCGAAGGATTGGTGTCCTGGTACTCGTCTACGAGCAGATACGCGCAACGCTCGCGCCATTTCGCCGCCGCCGCCGCGTTGCCGGCGAGCAGGGCAACCGGCAGCGCGATCAGGTCGTCGAAGTCCACGGCCTGATAGGCGCGCAGCGTATCGTCGTAGCGGCGGTAGGCGATCGCCGCTGCCGCCTCGTCGTCGTTCTGCGCGGCCTTCGCCGCGGCTGCCGGGCCGATCAGCGCATTTTTCCATTTGCTGATCGTCCACTGGGCGGCGCGCGCGCGGGCGCGGTCGGTCGTTGCGATCAGCTCGGCGACGATCGGCTCGATGTCGTCCGGATCGAGAATCGAGAACCCCGGCTTCAATCCCAGCGCGGCGGTGTCGCCGCGGATGATCTTCAGTCCCAGCGCGTGGAACGTCGAGATCGTCAGGTCGTCGACGCGGTCGCGCCTGCCCTGCCCGCGCAGCAGTTCGCCGACGCGCTCGCGCATTTCGCGCGCCGCCTTGTTGGTGAACGTGATCGCGGCGACGCGCCCGGCGTCGACGCCGCGCTCGAGCAAGTGGCCGATCTTCGCCGTGATGACGCGCGTCTTGCCGCTGCCCGCGCCTGCCAGCACCAGCAGCGGACCGTCGAGATAGCGCACGGCCTCGCGCTGCGCGGGATTGAGCGGGAACGACATCGAGTGGAGAAGGAAGATGCGGGACGAAGCGGGAAGCTGCGGACGCGAGTGCTAAGATTCGCGACGATTCTAGCATCGCGCGCCGGCATCCGGCCGCGAATCCCCCGGCGTTTTTTCCATGAGCCATTACGCGATCGGTGACATCCAGGGCTGCCACGCGGAGTTCTGCCAGTTGCTCGACATGATCGGCTTTTCGCCGCGGAGCGACCGGCTGTGGCTCGTCGGCGATCTCGTCAATCGCGGCCCCGGCTCGCTCGCCGTGCTGCGCGAAGTCAAGGCGCTGGGCGATGCGGCGGTCACCGTGCTCGGCAACCATGACTTTCATCTCCTCATGGTGGCCGCGGGCCACACCAAAGCGCACCGGCAGGACACGCTCGCGCCGATACTCGCGGCACCCGATCGCGATGAACTGCTCGGATGGCTGCAACGGCGTCCGCTGGTCGCGATCGAAGGGGAACGTCTGCTCGTCCATGCGGGATTGCTTCCGTCATGGACGCCGGCCGCCGCGGAGAGGCTCTCGCGCGAAGTTCAGGCGATGCTCGCGAGCGAGCGTGCCGACGCGTTCCTTGCCGCGCTCTACGGTGACGAACCGCGCGCGTGGCGCGACGATCTCGACGGATTCGACCGCCTGCGCGTCGTCGTCAACGCGTGCACGCGGCTGCGCTTCTGCACCGACGGCGGCGTCATGGAGTTTCGCGAAAAGCGCGGGCCGCACACGATGCCCGACGGTTTCCTGCCCTGGTTCGCGCACGAGGCGCGCGCCTCCGCCGGCGTGACGATCGTCTGCGGGCACTGGTCGACGCTCGAGCTGATGCTGGCGCCAAACGTGCTGATGCTCGATTCGGGCTGCCTGTGGGGGGGCACGCTGACCGCGGTCAGGTTGGACGATCGCCGGGTGTATCAGGTGCCGGGCCGCGCGCCGGTAACGCCAAAGCCGTTCGGATAGCGGCCTCTGCCGCCAGCGCCAGTTCGCGCCGGTGGCGCGCGCGCGCAGGGAGCGGCGGCGCGAGATGCAGTTCGACGACGAGCACCCGCTCGGCGGTCACCCGCCAGAACGACGACATGAAGCTCGTCTCGCCGACATAGGCCGGCGCGTCGTTGTGCTCGCCGGCTAGCGTCCGATAGCGAATCGCGATCGGTTGCACGTGACCGTCGGCGTCGACGATCGGCTGCAGCAGCGAGCCGTGGAACGGCAGCACGGTTCGTCCGTCGGTGGTGGTGCCCTCGGGAAAGATCGCGATCACGTCGCCGCGCGCCAGCGCGTCGGAGGCGTTCCGGTTGACCTTGTGGGTATCGCGCCGCCGCCCGCGCTCGATGAAAAGCGTTCCCGCGCCGGCTATCAGACGACCGACGAGCGGCCACGCGGCAATCTCGGATTTGGCGATGAAGCGTGCCGGCTGCACGGTGCAGAGCACGAAGATATCGAGCCAGGAGATGTGGTTGGCGACAATCAGCAGGTTGCCCGGCAGCCCGTTTGCGGGCAGCCCGTGGATGCGCGCGTCGACGCGCAGGATGCGCAGCAGGCGCAGGCACCATGCACGGATGAGCTTCTGCCGCCGGGGCAGGTCGATCAGCGGAAACACCATCGCCGTCGTCGCGAGCCCCTGCATCACGTGCGCGGTGACGCGGGCGACGCGGACGGCGCGCAGCGGGAACGGCAGCGGCGTCGGTCGCGCGTGCTTCGGTGGAGTCGGCATCCGGCGTCAGGCGTCAGGCGTCAGGCAGGGATCGCCGCGGCGCGGCCGGAAAATCCATCATGAGTCGACGCGGCTGGCGACTCCAGGCGAATGCACCACGCCCGGCCCGAATGTGCGGCGCCTGAGCGCACGCGCGCGGAATCCCGCCGTCAGCGGGTGACGCGCGTCGTGTAGCCGTCGGACGTCACGCGGACACGATCGCCGGGCCGGAACTCGTCACCGGAGCCCTCCTGGACGATCGCGACCATGCGGCCCGAATCGAGGCGGACGGTAACCTCAACGCCATTGGCCTTGGTGACGTCCTTTTCAACGGCGCTGCCGACAATCCCGCCGAGGATCGCACCGGCAACGGCGCCGGCCGTGCTGCCGCGCCCGCCGCCAATGGTGCTCCCGGCGATACCGCCGAGGACGGCGCCGCCGACGGTGCCGACGCCGCTCTGTCCTCCGTCGATCCGGACTGGCCGCAGGCTCTCGATCGTGCCGAACTCGACGGATTGCGCGCGCAGCGCTTCCCCGCGCTGGTAGACGTCGCCGGAACGCTCGGGCGCGCAGCCAGCGACGAGGAACAATGCAGCGAGCGCCAGCAGGACGGCGCCGGAACGGAAAATCGGAGCATTCATCGGGTTCTCACCAAAGGTAGGACGCGAAGCGGTCGTAGTATAACGTCGCGACGATTTCGCGGTTGACGCCGTGGTTCTGTCCGCCCCGGGCCGCGATCTTCAGCGCACCCAGGATCGCCGCCAGCCTGCCCGTACGCTCCCAGTCCCAGTTATGCGCGATGCCGTACAACAGCCCGGCCCGGTAGGCGTCGCCGCAGCCGGTCGGGTCGACCAGCGCTTCCGGCGGGATCGCCGGCAGCGCGAGCACGCGGCCCTCGGCATGGATCTCGGAGCCCTCGCCGCCGCGCGTGACGATGAGTGCGTCGACACGCGCCGCTATGTCGGCGGTTGCGAGCCCCGTGCGTTCGGACAACAGCCGCGCTTCGTAGTCGTTGACGGCGACGTACGCGGCGGCGTCGATCATCTCGATCAGCTCGGGGCCCGAGAACAACGGCATTCCCTGGCCAGGGTCGAAGACAAACGGGATGTTCAGGCTGGCAAACTGCTCGACATGCGCGCGCATGCCGTCGCGGCCGTCGGGGGCGACGATGCCGAGCGCGATCCGCTCGACGTCGCCGATGCGGTTCTCGTGCGACAGATTCATCGCGCCCGGATGAAACGCCGTGATCTGGTTGTCGTCGAGATCGGTGATGATGAACGCCTGCGCGGTGAACAGGCCCGGCATCGTGCGCACGCCGTCGGTGGCAATCCCGAGTTTGACCAGGCGCTCGCGATAGGGGGCGCCGTCGTCGCCGATCGTCGCCATCACCACCGGCGCGCCGTCGATTGCCTGCAGGTTGAACGCAATGTTGCCGGCGCAGCCGCCCCACTCGCGGCGCATCTCGCCGACCGTGAATGACACCGACAGCAGGTGAACCTGATCCGGGAGGATATGGCGGGCGAAGCGGTCCGGAAACACCATGATGGTGTCGTAGGCGAGCGAACCGCAAATCAACGTGCGTGGAGGCATGCGGCAGGACCATCGAAAGCCGGCAAGGGCCGAAGTTTAACCCGCCGCCGGGAAGGCATCTTCCCGTTTCCTCACTCGGTCACCACGTCACTGACTTTCGCGACCGATCTCCCGCACGATGAATTGCTGCCTCCGCGACACCGGCAGCGACTCCGCCACGTCGCGCAACAGCACCTCCCAGTGCGCGTCGCCTTCGTCGCCGACGCAACGCTCGAAGCCGCGTATGTAGTCGCGCGCGACGAGGCAGTTGCGGTGGACGCGGACGAAACGCGACCCGAATTCCTCCTCGAGCTTGGTCAGCGATTCCTCGAGCAGGAATTCGCGCTGCACGGTGCGGATCGTGATGTACTTGAGCTCGGCCTTCAGGTAGACGACCTCGTCGACCGGCACCAGCACGACGCGCGACCGCTCCGTCACCGACAGGAAGCGGCGGGCTGAGGACGGAATCTGATCGAGCCGGGCGGCCGACAGCGGCTTCAGGCGCGGCACCTTCTCGAGT
>JAAFGU010000475.1 GCA_010365205.1 Aromatoleum sp.
GCTTCCATCGTCGCCGCGGCCACGCCGAGCATCTCGGCCTTCGCCTCGTTCGTGTAGGTGACGAAGCCGCGGTCGAACCACGCGGAGCTGCCGGCGATGTCGGTGATCGCGCCGGCGATCAACCCTCCGGTGCAGGATTCGGCCACGGCGGCGCACCAGCCTCGCGCTGCCAACGCCCGGCCGAGCTCGGCGGCAAGCGCCAGCGTGGCGGCGGTCATTCGACTTCTCCGGCCCGGGCGCGATAGTGGTAGGTGTAGACAGTGGCGAACCCGAAGCGGCGATAGATCGCGAGCGCGGGCGCGTTGGCCGCGTCCACCTGCAGGTAGGCGGCGTGCGCGCCATGCTGCCATGCCCATGACAGCAGCGACGCGCAGGCCAGCGTCGCGTGGCCGCGGCCGCGCACATCGTCGGCGGTGACGACGTCGAACACACCGGCAAGCACTCCCTCGACCGCGATCTGCGCGGTGCAGACGACACGGTCGCCGTCGCGGACGACCACGAAGCGCTTGCCCAGCGGCGAGTGCAGAAGCCGCTCGAGCAGCGCCTCGCGTTGATGCGGCGGCGAGCCGCGCAGGTCGCAGACGGCCGCAACGAAGGTCTCGGCGTCCGGCGCCGTCACCGTGACACCGGGCGCCGCCTCCGGGAGCTCAGGCGCCCGCTGCATCACCGCGGCCTGCACGAGCGTTTCGTCGAACGCAATGTATCCGCGCGCGGCGAGCGCGTCGCCCAGTCCCGCGGGGCGGACGAACGGCGTCATTCGAAACAGGATGGGCAGCCCCTGCTGCGCGAAGATGCGCTCGCAGTGGTCGATCTTTTCGTCGAGCGGCAGCGTCGATCCGAAATGCGGGTTGACGCTACGCGCGCGCTTGGCCTTCCCGGCCGACAGCCGCAACAGCCAGCCGTCGTAGAAGAGCTGACGCTGAGTCTGCAGCGCGTTGAGTCCTGCCTCCTCGATCCGCTCGAACGAGATGCCCGCAAGGGTGCCGGACCCATTCACGCCCGGCGCACTCATTCGGAGATCCTCCGCCACGCCGCCAGCACCAACAGCGTATAGCCCGCGGCGAGGAAATCGTCGGCCATGACGCCGACGCCGTTCTTGAGCGAGGCGTCGACCTGCCGGATCGGCGGCGGTTTGACGATGTCGAAAAACCGGAACAGCAGGAACGCGAACGCGATGTCGACCCAGCCGAGCCCGACGAAGTACAGCACGAGCAGAAACGCGACCGTTTCGTCGCAGACGATCGCGCCGTGGTCGGGCACGCCGAGATCGCGTCCGGTCACGCTGGCGGCCCACACACCGATCAGGCTGAATGCGAGCACTGCCAGCAGCAGGCCGGTGTCGCCGAAACGCGCGTCGAGCCCGATGGCGAGCGGTATCGCGAGCAGCGTGCCGAACGTGCCGGGCGCCACCGGCGCGAGACCCGCGCCGAATCCCAGCGCAACGAAGTGCGCCGGATGACTGAAGAGGAACCGCCATGACGGAAGCGCCAATCTCACGCCGCAGCTCCCGCGAAATGGTCGAACGCGCGCGGGAGCGTCTCCAGCATCGCACCATTCTCGTCGCGGACGACGAGGCCGCCGCCTGCGGTGATCGTCCCGATCCGCGTCAGCGGCATTCCGAGTTCGCGCGCGAGGGCGGCGAGGCGCCCCCGCTCGGTCGGCGGCGCGGTGAAACAGAGTTCATAGTCGTCGCCGCCGGCAAGCAGGCAGTCCAGCGCCAGCGCACGCTCGGCACCGTGGAGCTTTCCGGCGAGCGCGGCCCCGCGCGGT
>JAAFGU010000476.1 GCA_010365205.1 Aromatoleum sp.
TTCGATCAGCTCGGCCGCTGGCACCGTCCGCCAGAAATTGTAGACGGCATGGAAGCCGAATGGCTTGCCGATCGGATACGCCACTTCGAACGAAAACCGGTCGGCGAGTGCCTCGCTGCCGAATCGGATGCCGTACTCGCGCTCCAGGAACGGCCGGCTGATGCGGCAGATCACGACGTCCTCGTTGGCGTCGATCTCGATCCGCGGATCCTGCAGCGCCTCGAGCAGGCGCCGCGAGCGCAGCGAGAAGCCGCCGTTACCGACGCGCTGGTTCTCGGGCTCCTGGTACCACTTCGCTCCGAGGTAGTCGCAGTCGAGGAATCCGGGGTCCCACGCCTCCGGGTTCACGACGTAGCCGTCCCACTGGATGACCAGCGCGTGCGAGGTCGCGACGTGCGGAAGCAGCGAGCGGATCACGAACCGCGAATAGTCCTCCCGCGACCGGATCGGCGGGATCGCGACGACCTCGACGCCCGGCGGCACGGCGATGCCCGCGGGCAGGGCGTCGGTGAGCAGCAGCGCTCGAGCGTAGCGGACGCCTTCCATCGAGCGCGCGAGCGCGCGAAGCGCGAGCGCGTGATTAAGGCAATCGACGCAGACAAGGGTGACGGCCGGAAGATCGAGCATGAGCCGCTACGCGATCAAAGCCGCGGTCGGCGCCGCGGCCATCCGTGTCGCGAACGCGCGGAACGCGAGCACCATGAAACTGACCGCCACCGGGGCGATCTGCAGCATCAGCCGGTTGATCAGCGTGACTTCCGCAAGCCAGAAGCGGATATCGGGGAACGCGAACATCGCGAAAAAGAGCAGCAGCGCCGCGCCGACGATCGAGGACAACGGTGCCAATGCCGGGGCGACGAGGTCGCGGCCGGCCAGAATCGCGGCGCCGATCGCGCCGAACCACAGCAGATTCCAGCTGCCGAGCAGGAACGCGCTCTCGCCGAGTCCGGCCCACGCCGGATCGAGGGCGAGGTGAAGCGAATGGCCGGCGATGACGGGGTTGGTGCGCGCGAGGCCCGCCAGCACCAGCAGCACGATTCCGCCGGCGATGCCCGCGAACCGGACCCCGCGTGCCGGCAACAGCGCGACGACGGCGCCGAGGGCGATCGTCAGCGCCCAGGCGAGTCCCGGAGAGCGAATCTGGGTGCAGGCGACGGCGAGGAAGACCGCGAGGAGCGCCTCCGATCGCTCGCGCGTTGCGTGCCAGCGCATGAAGGCGAGCACGGCGGCGGCGTAATACGCGGCGAGCGGCAGGTCGCCATACCCGGCGAGCGCGACGTGCGTGTTCGCCATCGGCAGCGTCGATACGAAGAACGCGCCGCTCGAGGCGTACGCGCGCGTCGCGTCGAGACGGCGCAGGGCGCCGTAGGTCGACAACGTCAGCGCGACCGCGATCAGCCACCACGGCAGGTTCATCAGCGCGTCGTCCCAGCGGCCGAGGACAATGCACGTCCAGACCTGCAGCAACGGCAGCGTCGGCGGATGCGCGGGCGCGGCGTCGAAATACGCGGCGCCGCCGGCGAGCCAGACGTCGGCATTCACGAACGGCGCGACGCGGCCGAGTTCGTACCAGACGCGAGCCTTCGTCGCCCATTGCGTCCAGGCGTCCCACGGATACAGCGGACGCCACAGTATCTCGGCGGCGAGCAGCGTGTAGCGCAGCGCCAGCGTGCCCACGATCACCCCGGCCGCGACGCGCAGCGTGCGGCCGGCATCCGGTGCGGCAATGCAGGCGCGGAAGGCGCGCAACGGAACGTCGACGAGCG
>JAAFGU010000477.1 GCA_010365205.1 Aromatoleum sp.
AGCGTCTTCGCCGCCTGGGCCTGCGTCGCGCGCCGCACCGCCGGCAGCCAGCCGAGCGCGAGGCCTTTGGCCCCGAGCGCCTGCCGCAGCCAACGGTAGAGGTCGAACCGATCCTGATGACGGTAGACGAGGCCGTCGCGGAACAGAAAATCCGCGTCGATGCGGTTGACCACGCGACGGCCTGTCGCCGAATACGTGTACGTGGCGACCCAATGCGCGTGTCCCGACGTCGCGTCGGCGGAGATGTCCGAAGCCGCCACGGCGAGATCCGTGCCCCGCTCGCACAGCATCCTCCACATCGCGGCGACGCCGTGGGCGTCGAGTTGCGGGAACACGGGGTCGGAGAACGTCGCCTTCGGGTGGTAGCAGGCGATCATCGCCGCGGCGTCCCGGCGGTCCAGCGCCGCGTAGAACCGCGCAATCAATGCGGCGTTCGGGTGTCCGGCGGGAGCGGGCGCAGCGGTCATGAATCGTTCATCCGCTGCGTCAGCGCGTTCGACAGCAGCTTCGCGGTAACGTCGACGATCGGGATCACACGCTCGTAGGCCATTCGCGTCGGACCGATCACGCCGAGCGTCCCGATCACCTGCCCGTCGCGTTCGTACGGAGCGGTGACGACGCTGCATTCGTCGAGCGGGACCAGTCCCGACTCGCCTCCGATGTAGATCTGCACGCCGTGCGCCTTCTGCGACACATCGAGAAGGTGGATGAGCGAGGTCTTCTGCTCGAACAGGTCGAACAGCCGGCGCAGCCGGCCCATGTTCGACGCGAGGTCGGAGGCCGCGAGCAGGTTCTTCTCGCCGGTGACGACCAGCGCGTCGTCCTCGCTCAAGGCGGCCCCGCCGATCTCGACCGCGGCCGTCATCAGTCCGACGATGTCCGTGCGCAGCGACGCGAGTTCTTCGGCCAGCAGCGTGCGCACCGCGCCGAATGGTTGACCCGCATAGTGCTGGTTGAAGAAGTTGGTGGCTTCGATCAGCTGCGATTGCGAATACGAGCGGTCGGTATGCAGGATCCGGTTCTGCACGTCGCCCTCCGCAGTGACGATGATCAGCAGCACCCGTCGGTCCGACAGCCGCAGGAACTCGAGATGGCGGAACGAAGCCTCCCGCCGCTTCGGCGTCATCACCACGCCGGCAAAATGCGTCAGTTGAGACAGCAGCGACGCCGCCGCACTGACCAGTTGCTGCGGGCGATCGGCGTGCAATTCGCCTTCGAGGCGGCTGATTTCAGCCTGCCCGAGCGGCCTCACCACCATCAGGCTGTCGACAAAGAACCGGTAGCCCTTGCTGGTCGGAATCCGTCCGGCCGACGTATGCGGGCTCGCGATGTAGCCCAGTTCCTCGAGATCGGCCATCACGTTGCGGATAGTTGCCGGCGAAAGCTCGAGGCCCGCCTGCTTGGACAACACGCGTGAGCCGACCGGCTGGCCTTCGGCGACATAGCGCTCGACCAGCGTCTTGAGCAGGTGTTGGGCACGTGGGTCCAGCATGGGGCCTATTTTACAGTCGCCACAGAGGATTCCGCTGCCGCTCGTCCGGATGTCGCATTTGGGCGGGGACGCGGGCTGTGCTTTAATCCCGGCCATGCCTGCACCCGCCTCTCATTTTCGCCGCATCGCGCTCGCGGGTCGCCACGCGACCCCCGGCGTCGGGGAGCCGCTGGCGCGGCTCGCCGCATTCCTCGCCGCTCGCGGCCACGACATCGTGCTGGAGGCGGAGACCGCGCGCTTCACGCGGCTGCCGGCCTATCC
>JAAFGU010000478.1 GCA_010365205.1 Aromatoleum sp.
GGGATAGCCGAGCTCAACCGACATCAGGAAGCGGTCGAGCTGTGATTCCGGCAGCGGATAGGCACCGATCTGCTCGACCGGATTTTGCGTGGCGATGACGAAAAACGGGTCGGGCAGCTTCCGCGTCACGCCGTCCTGTGACACCTGTCGTTCTTCCATCGCCTCCAGAAGTGCACTCTGCGTCTTCGGCGGGGCGCGGTTGATTTCGTCGGCAAGCACGACCGACTGGAAAATCGGCCCGGGGTGGAAGCGGAACGCCTGCGCCGCGACGTCGAAGATCGACACGCCGAGCACGTCGGCCGGCAAGAGGTCGCTGGTGAACTGGACGCGCGTGTACTTGAGGCCGAGGGTGACGGCCAGCGCCTGCGCGAGCGTCGACTTGCCGACGCCGGGAATGTCCTCGATCAAGAGGTGTCCCCGCGCGAGCAGGCAGGCGACGGCAAGCTTCAGCGGTTCCTGCTTGCCGACAACCACGCGGTCGAGCTGCGCCAGCACGGCGGCCAGCCGCTGCGCAACGGGAACATTGGCCTGGCTCAATGGGCGAACGGTCATCGGTGTTCTTTTTTTCGGGTTTCACGGCGGCTGCCATGCCCCTCATGCGCAAAGGGCGAAGGCCGGCCAAGGTGGGTCACTCTAGCGTGCCGTCGCAGGCTAGTCATCCCCGGGGGGCAGGGGCTACACTCCTTTCGGCGGACGGCTGCCGCCGTTCGGCGACCGGGTGCGGCCGCTTCGGCCACCGCACCCGCCGAAATGTTCACTGCCGTGCCTACCGCCTACATCACGCACCCGTCGTCGTTGCTGCACGAGATGGGCCCCTACCATCCGGAATGTCCCGACCGCTTGCATGCAATCGGCGACCGGCTCATCAGCTCCGGCCTCGACGCCTATCTGCGGCCTTACACCGCGCCCGCGGCGACGCATGCGCAGCTTGCACGCGTGCACGGGGCAACGTTTCTCGCGGCGATCGAAGCCGCCAGCCCCGCGAGCGGCCTCCGCTACCTCGATCCTGATACCGCGCTCAATCCGCATTCGCTGGAGGCGGCGCGGCACGCAGCCGGCGCGCTGGTGCTCGCCACCGACTTGATTGCGCGCGGCGAATGCCGCAGCGCGTTCTGCGCGGTGCGCCCGCCCGGCCACCACGCCGAGCGCAATCGCGCCATGGGCTTCTGCCTGTACAACAACGTCGCCGTCGGCGTCGCGCACGCGCTGGCCGCCCACGGAGTTCGGCGGGTCGCGATCATCGATTTCGACGTCCATCACGGCAACGGCACCGAGGACATCTTCGCCGGCGACGACCGCGTGCTGATGGTCTCGACGTTCCAGCATCCGCTCTACCCGTATTCCGGGACCGAGAACGTCGCCGCCAACATGATCAACATCCCGTTGTGCGCCGGCAGCGGCAGCGACGCTTTCCGCGAGGCGGTCGGTGAATTCTGGATGCCGGCCCTCGAACTTCATCGACCGGAGATCATCTATATCTCGGCGGGCTTCGACGCCCACCGCGAGGACCCGCTCGCCGGGTTGAAGCTCACCGAGGCGGACTACGCGTGGGTCACGCGCGAGCTGGTCGCCGTTGCGAACAAGCATGGGCGGGGGCGGGTCATCTCGACGCTCGAGGGCGGCTATGCGCTGTCGGCGCTCGGCCGCAGCGCCGCCGAGCACATCCGCGAACTCGTCGCGGCGTAGCGAGCGGACTGCGACGGCCGGCGGCGCGGATCGCGGCAGAAACCGGCAGGAGGACCGATGG
>JAAFGU010000045.1 GCA_010365205.1 Aromatoleum sp.
CGGCATCCATCGCATGCCGGGCGCCCCAGGCCCGGCGCGCCGAGCTGGCGTTGGCGAAGACGGCTTCCAGTCCGGCGGCGTCCCCCGCCGCGACCAGCGCTTCGAGGCGATCTAGTTGCGCGCGAAACGCCTTCACTTCGGCCAGCAGTGCGCCGCGGTTGGCCATAGAAATATCGCGCCACATCTCCGGCGAGCCGGCCGCGATCCGCGTGAAATCGCGAAATCCGCTCGCCGCATAGCGGAAGATGTCCTCGGCGTCGGGCCGCGCGGCGAACGCGTCTACCAGCGCGAAGGCCAGCAGATGCGGAAGATGCGACACCGCGGCGAAGATCCGGTCGTGAGCCGCCGGATCGAGGGTGCGCAGACGCGCGCCACACGCTTCCCATAGCGCGCCGACCGTGGCGACGGCGTCGAGGTCTGTCTCCGGCAGCGGCGTCAGCACGACGTTGCGCTCGCGAAACAGTGTAGCGACCGCCGCACCGGCGCCGGTGTGCTCGGTGCCCGCGATCGGATGCGCGGGAACGAAGCGCGCGAACGACGCCCCCAATTCTGCCCTCGCCGCCGCGATGACGTCCTGCTTGGTGCTGCCGGCATCGGTGATCACGGTGCGCGGGCCAAGCTTGCCCGCCATCGCGCGCAATAGCCGCGGAAACTGTGCCACCGGCGCTGCCAGCAGCACGACATCCGCGTCCGCAAGTTCGACGGTCCAGTCGGCGTCCGGCGTCGCGCAGCGATCGACGATTTTGAGCCGCAGCGCCTCCCGCAGATTCGACGAACCGCGGCCGATACCAACGACATTCCCGGTCATCCCGGCCGCGCGCAGCGCCAGCGCAAACGACCCGCCGATCAGACCGACGCCGACGATCACGAGCTTTCCGGGCATGGAATGGGCGGCGGTCATGTACCGGGGCTCGCCGAGTGCCGTCGCCCATACGGATCCCCGGGCTCCTGAAGCGAGAGGGCGATCGGAGGCGTCGACGCATTTATTTTCATCGGCGGTTCTCCCGTTCGTGGCGCTGCCGCGCGTACAAACGCCCGGCGCCAATGGGGCCCGCCGAGCCACGGCAAGTCAGGACTGCAGCGCAACGGTCAGCGCAGTGAGGAAGCGGCGATTTTCCGCGGGCAGCCCGACGGTCACGCGCAACCATTCCGGCAGGCCGTAGTTGGCGACCGGACGGACGATGACGCCCTGTTCGAGCAGCCGCTGGTACACGCGTCCGCCATCGCCGACCTGCACCAGCAGGAAATTCGCGTGCGACGGAATCCAGGTGAGTCCGAGCGCGCGAAAACCCTCCTCCAGGACAGCCCGGCCGTCGCGGTTGATCTGCCGGCTCTGGTCGACGTAGCCGGCATCGGCCAGCGCCGCTACCGCCGCCGCCTGCGCGAGCGCATTGACGTTGAAGGGCTGGCGGACGCGGTTGAGCATCTCGGCCACCTTGGCGTTCATGATGCCGTAGCCGACGCGAAGCGCCGCGAGCCCGTGGGCTTTCGAAAACGTGTGTGACACGATGAGGTTCGGATATTTCGCCACCCACGCTGCGCTCGGCGCGCATTGGGCCGGTTCGAGGTACTCGTTGTACGCCTCGTCGAGCACCGCCAGGACATCGTCGGGCAACGACGCGATGAACGCCTCGAGCGCGTCCGGCGCAATCCAGGTGCCGGTCGGATTATTGGGATTGGCGACGAAGACCAGACGGGTCGACGGCGTGATCGACGCGCGCATGGCCGGAAGATCGTGACCGAAATTTTTCGCGGCCACCTCGATGCCGGTCGCCCCGCGGGCCTGCGTCGCCAACGGGTAGACGGCGAACGCGTGGCGCGAATAAACGGCGTGGTCGCCCGGACGAAGAAACGCCTGCGTCACGAGTTCCAGGATGTCGTTTGATCCGTTCCCGAGAACGACTTCGTCCGGTGTCACGGCATACCGCGTCGCGAGCGTCGCCTTGAGCTTGACGCCGTTGCCGTCCGGATAGCGTGACAACTCGTCGGTTGCCGCAGTGATCGCCGCGCGAACGGCGGGGCTCGGTCCGCGCGGATTCTCGTTGGACGCGAGCTTCACGATGTCGCGCGCCGCCAGGCCGAATTCGCGCGCGAGTTCGTCGACCGGCTTGCCGGGGATGTAGCGCGCGATGCGGCGCACGTAATCCGGCGCCAACTGCGATGGGTCGGTGTGATGCGCGCGGGAATGCGGAGCGTTCATGTAATTCCTAATAAACCGCAGCAGGATATGACCCCAATATCTTGAGAAACGGAGCTTTTTCTTTCAATTCAGCGAGCGCAGCCGCGACGGGGGGATCCGTCTGGTGGCCCTCCAAATCGACGAAAAACAGGTACTCCCACAGACCCGTTCGCGCCGGCCTGGATTCCACCCGCGACATGCTCACGGCGTGTTTGGCGAACGGCTCGAGCAGCGCGTAGATCGCTCCGGGGCGATTCGAGGCGGACATGACGAGCGAGGTTTCGTCCTTGCCGGACGCCGGCACCGACTGCCGGCCGAGCACCCAGAAACGCGTCGTGTTGTTCGGCTCATCCTCGATGTGCGGTGCCAGGACCCGCAGGCCATAGACGGCGGCCGCGTTTTCGCCGGCGATGGCCGCCGCGCCCGCTTCCAACGCTGCCATCCGGGCCGCCTCGGCGTTGCTGGCGACCGCAATCCTTGGGACTGACGGCAGATGCCGCGCCAGCCACTGGGCGCATTGCGCCAGCGACTGGGCATGCGAATACACCTTCTGCACGTCGCCCACGTTCGCGACGTTGGCGAGGAGATTCTGGCGAATCGCGAGCCGGATCTCGCCGCAGATCGAAAGCGGCGTCGGATACATGAGGTCGAGCGTCCGCCCGACCGCGCCCTCGGTCGAATTCTCGACGGGAACCACCGCGTAGTCGGCCTGGCCGGCTTCGGCCGCACGGAACACCTCGTCGATCGTCGCGCACGGTTCGGTTTCGACGAACGCGCCGAAATGCTTCGCCACCGCCGCGTGCGAAAACGTACCGGCCGGGCCGAGGTAGGCGATGCGCAACGGCTGTTCCAGCGCGAGGCAGGCGGACATCACCTGCCGGAACACGCCGGTGATGGCCTCGCTCGACAGCGGTCCGCGATTCTCGTCCTGGAGCCGACGCAGCACCTGCGCCTCACGCTCCGGGCGGTAGGCCGCCCCGCCGGCCTTCAGCGCGCCGATGGCTTTCGCATGCGCAGCCCGGGCGTTCAGCCGTTCGAGGAGTTCGCGGTCCAGCGTGTCGATCGCCGCGCGATGGCGGGCGAGGTCGGCGTCGCGGTCGGTGGCGGCAGACATCGGGCGCTTATTCCTCGCCTTCGTCCTCGCGCTCCACCACGCGCTCGAGGCCGGCGAGCTTTTCGCCCTCGCCGAGATTGATCAGCGTAACGCCCTGCGTCGAACGGCTCATCTCGCGGATCGATTTGACCTTGGTGCGGATAAGCACGCCGCCGGTCGAGATCAGCATCACCTCGTCGTCAGGACGGACCAGCGCCGCGGCTACCACGGTGCCGTTACGGGCGGTTTGCTGGATCGCGATCATCCCCTTGGTGCCACGGCCGTGGCGCGTGTATTCGACGATCGGCGTGCGTTTGCCAAAGCCGTTTTCGGTGGCCGCCAGCACGGACTGCTCTTCGTCCTCGGCGACCAGCATCGAAATCACCCGCTGCTTCTTTTCGAGCATCATTCCACGCACGCCGTGCGCAGCACGGCCCATCGGACGCACGTCGTTCTCGTCGAACCGCACCGCCTTGCCGCCGGAACTGAACAGCATCACGTCGTGCGTCCCGTCGGTCAGGGCGACGCCGATCAGTGAATCGCCGTCGGTCAGATCGACCGCGATGATGCCGGACGTCCGGGGCCGCGAGAACTCCGACAACGGGGTCTTCTTGACGGTGCCCATCGCGGTGCCCATGAACACGTACTGCGTATCGGTGAACTCCTTCACCGGCAGGATCGCCGTGATCTTCTCGTAGTCGGCCAGCGGCACCAGGTTGACAATAGGCTTGCCGCGCGCGATCCGTGTCCCCCGGGGGACGTTGTAGACCTTGAGCCAGTAGACGCGGCCGCGATTCGAGAAACACAGGATGAAATCGTGGGTGTTGGCGATGAACAGGTGGTCGATGAAATCGTCTTCCTTTGTCGCCGTCGCCTGCTTGCCGCGGCCGCCGCGCTTCTGGGCGCGGTATTCGGCGACCGGTTGCGCCTTCATGTATCCCCCGTGCGACAGCGTGACCACCATGTCCTCGGGCGCGATGAGGTCCTCCAGCGAGAGGTCGACTCCCTGGGCGACGATCTCGGAGCGCCTCACGTCGCCGAATTGATCGCGAATGCCCTTCAGTTCGTCGCCGATGATCGTGGTAACGCGCTCCGGTTTGGCCAGAATGTCGAGCAGGTCGACGATCTGCGCCATGACGTCGCGGTATTCGCCGAAGATCTTGTCCTGTTCGAGTCCGGTCAGGCGCTGCAGGCGCAGTTCGAGGATCGCCTGGGCCTGGGCGTCGGAAAGCTTGTAGCCGTTGCCGCGCTCCTGCCAGCCGAATTCGAGCGGAAGTCCATCGGGCCGTGCCGCGTCGGCGGCCGAGCGCTTCAGCATCTCCTCGACCAGCGGCGAGCGCCACGTCTTCCCCATCAGCGCGACCTTCGCCTCGGGCGGCGTCGGCGCCGCCTTGATCAGCGCGATGATCTCGTCGACGTTTGACAGCGCGACGGCAAGACCTTCGAGGATATGGCCTCGCTCGCGCGCCTTGCGCAGTTCGAACCGCGTGCGGCGGGTGACGATTTCGCGCCGATGCTGGAGGAAATATTCGACGAACTGCTTGAGGTTGAGCACGCGCGGCTGACCGTCGACCAGCGCGACCATGTTCATGCCGAAGCTGTCCTGCAGCTGGGTGAGCTTGTAGAGGTTGTTGAGGACGATTTCGGCGATTTCACCGCGCTTCAGTTCGATCACTACGCGCATGCCCGACTTGTCCGACTCGTCGCGCAGATCGGAGATGCCTTCGAGCTTCTTCTCCCGCACGAGCTCGCCAATGCGGATCAGCAGGTTCGCCTTGTTCACCTGGTAGGGGATCTCGTCGACGATGATCGCCTGCCGCTCGCCCTTGCCGATGTCCTCGATGTGGGTGCGCGCGCGGATCACCACCCGGCCGCGCCCGGTCCGGTAGCCCTCGCGAACGCCTTCCAGCCCGTAGATGATCCCCGCCGTCGGGAAATCCGGCGCCGGCACCAGGTCGATCAACTCGTCGATCGTGGTTTCCGGATTTCCGAGCAGCGCGAGACACGCATTGACGACTTCGGTCAGATTGTGCGGCGGGATGTTGGTCGCCATCCCGACGGCGATTCCGGACGACCCGTTGACCAGCAGATTGGGCAGCCGCGACGGAAGGACCGTCGGTTCTTGTTCCTTGCCGTCGTAGTTCGGGGCGAAATCGACGGTTTCCTTCTCGATATCGGCCAGGATCTCGTTGGCGATCTTATGCAGCCGGCACTCGGTGTAGCGCATCGCCGCGGCGTTGTCGCCGTCGACCGACCCGAAGTTGCCCTGTCCGTCCACCAGCGGGTACCGCAGCGAGAAGTTCTGCGCCATCCGGACCAGCGTGTCGTAGATCGCGAGGTCGCCGTGCGGGTGGTATTTGCCCATCACCTCGCCGACGACCCGCGCACATTTCACGTACGGCCGGTTCCAGACGGTGTTGGCCTCGTGCATCGCGAACAGCACGCGGCGATGCACCGGTTTGAGGCCGTCCCGGACGTCCGGCAGCGCACGGCCCACGATCACGCTCATTGCATAATCGAGGTAGGAATGCCGCATTTCGGCTTCCAGGCTCACCAGCAGCGTTTCTTTTGCAAACTGCTCCATGGGCGTCGCTATCTTCCTGAAGTAACGTTACGAAAATCGAGATCTCGAACAAGGGCCGGCCGGAGGGCCCGACCCTGCCGCAGTCGCGGGCGACCGCCGGGTGGGCGGGAAGCGGCGTGCAGTGCGACGCACCGCGTCCGGCGAGCAAAACGGGCGGGAGCGGCGGCCGGAGGGCCTTGAAAACGTGAAATTTTATCACGACGTTGCATCCCCGCGACAGTCCTCGGCAACATGTTGCCAAACCCCTACTTTCCTTTGCTTCGGCCCGGGTGCTGTGCTACAGTCCATTCTGGAAACACAGGATTCGACGTGCCAGGGCAGTGCGTGTTTTGGGCTCTGACGCGGGAATTTGCAGGGTTCTTGAAAAACATCTAACCAAAGCCAAAAGGGGTGAAACAATGACTCGACGTCTCGTCTCCGGTGCCCTTATCGGCGCGCTGGCCGTTGCGTTCGCCGGCGCCGCCGCCGCGCAGACTGCCGATCCGAAGGGCTACGTCGCCGGCACCGCCGCCGCCACGCCCGGGGTGAACAGCGGTTACGTGCAGAATGCGTACCCCACTCCGACCGACAGTATCGTCAAGAGCGGCGTGTACAACGGCACCAAGGGCCTTTCGGGCAATCTTTGCTACCGCACCGGTTACTGGACGCCGGCAATGGCCATCGCGCAATGCGATCCGGATCTCGTGCCCAAGACCGCCATGGCTCCTGCTGCTCCGGCTCCTGCGATGCCCAGTGCGGCACCTGCGCCCGCGGCGGCTGCGCCGACCCCGGCTCCGGCCCCGGCTGCCGCCGGAGTGCAGAAGATGACGCTGGCGTCGAAAGCACTCTTCGATTTCGACAAGTCGGTGCTGAAGCCGGAAGGCAAGGCCGCCATCGACAGAGAGATCATCGCCAAGCTGCGCGACGTCCAAAAGCTCGAACTCGTTCTGGTGACGGGCCATACCGACCGCATCGGCACCCAGGCGTACAACCAGGGCTTGTCCGAGCGCCGCGCCAACGCGGTTCGTGACTATCTGGTGTCGAAGGGCGTCGCAAAGGACAAGATCGAGACGCTCGGCATGGGCAAGACCCAGCCGGTCCCCGGCGTGAGTTGTACGATGACGGCGATGAAGGAACTGATCGCCTGCCTCGCGCCGAACCGCCGCGTCGAAGTCGAAGTCAAGGGCGAAGCGATCAAGCGCTGAAACGCATCACCTGACTGAAAAAGCCCCGTGCACCGCGCGGGGCTTTTTTTCGCCCGGTGAACGCCGGGGTCGTCGTCCCGCGCTACGCTCTCTCCATGCAAAACGTCGATCTGCGCCTCGATGCAGGCTGGATCATTCCGATCGATCCGGTGGGTGCACTTGCCGGGCACGCGCTGATCGTCGATGGCGGCCGCGTGACGGCCATCGTGTCGACCGCCGAGGCCGACGCGGGGTTCGCCGCCCGCACGCGCATCGAGCTTCCGTCGCATGTGCTGCTGCCCGGCCTCGTCAACGCGCATACGCACGCGGCGATGAATCTTTTCCGCGGCATTGCCGACGATGCGCCGCTGCAGGCCTGGCTCGAGCAGCACATCTGGCCACGCGAAGCGCAATTTGTCGGGCCCGACTTCGTCTATGACGGTGCCCGCCTTGCCGCGGCGGAAATGGTAAAGGGCGGCATCACCTGCTGCAACGACATGTACTTCTTTGCCGACGCCAGCGCCCGTGCGTTTCTCGAGACGGGGATGCGGGCGATGCTCGGGCTGCCGGTCCTCGATTTTCCGACCCCCTACGCCGCGGATGCCGATGGCTATCTGCAGCGCGGACTCGCGGTCCGCGACACGCTGAAGCATGAGCCGCGTCTCACTTTCGCGCTGGCGCCGCACGCACCCTACACGGTCGGTGATCCAGCGTGGGAAAAGACCGTCGTCTATGCGCGGCAACTCGACCTCCCGATCCAGACGCATCTCGCCGAAACTGCGGACGAGGTCGCCCGCAGCCGCGCCCGTTCGGGACTGACGCCGCTCGGCCGGTTGCACCGGCTGGGCGCCACCGGTCCCAACTTCATCGCGATACACGCGGTGCACCTCGACGCCGACGACATCGAGCTGCTGGCCACGCACGGCGGTCACGTGATCCATTGCCCCGCGTCGAACATGAAGCTCGGCAGCGGGATCGCTCCGGTCGGCGCGCTGCTGGCGCGGGGGATCAACGTCGGATTGGGAACCGACGGCGCGGCATCGAACAACCGGCTTGATCTGTTCGGCGAGATGCGGCTCGCCGCGCTGCTGGCCAAGGTCGCGACCGGCGATCCGGCGGTGTTGCCGGCGCGAGCGGCGTTGCATGCGGCGACACTCGGCGGCGCGCGCGCTCTCGGCCTCGACCACTTGATAGGCTCGCTGGTCCCGGGCAAGCAGGCCGACGTCGTCGCCGTCGATTTCGGCGGTGTGGATGCCGTCCCCTGTTACGATCCGGTCTCGCACTTGGTCTACGCGACGGGCCGCGAGGCGGTCACCGACGTCTGGGTCGCCGGGAAGCGGATCCTCGCCGATCGCATTCTCACGATGGTGGACGAGGGCGCCATCATTGCCCGCGCCCGACTCTGGCAGGAGCGCCTGCGATGAACCTGACCGTGACCCCACCCTCCACCAACGCCGACCCCGCCGAACTCGCGAAATTCGCGGCACTCGCGCATCGCTGGTGGGATCCGGAAAGCGAACTCTTCGGCCCGCTGCATCGGATCAATCCGCTGCGCCTCGACTGGATCGACGACGTCGCCGATGGACTCGCGAACAGGAGCGTGCTGGACGTCGGTTGTGGCGGCGGCATCCTGTCCGAGGCGATGGCGACGCGCGGCGCGCACGTGCTGGGAATCGACCTTGGCGAGAAATCGCTGGGCGTCGCGAAGCTCCACAAGCTCGAAAGCGGTTCGCCGGTCGACTACCGGCTGATTGCGGCTGAGACGCTGGCGCGTGAATCTCCGGCGGCGTTCGACGTCGTCACGTGCATGGAAATGCTCGAGCATGTTCCCGATCCGGCATCCGCGGTCGCGGCGTGCGCGACGCTGGCGAAACCGGGCGGCACCGTCGTGTTCTCGACGATCAACCGCAATCCGAAAGCGTACCTGTTCGCGATCCTCGGTGCCGAATACGTCCTCAACCTGCTGCCGAAGGGCACCCACGAATACGCCCGGTTCCTGAAGCCGGCCGAGCTGGCGGCATTTTCGCGGCGCGCGCGGCTCGAGCCGCTCGCAGTCACCGGGATGACGTACAACCCGTTCACCAAGGTCTTCCGCCTCGGTCCCGATACCGCGGTCAATTATCTGATCGCTTTCCGCCGGCCGGCCGATGCCTGAAGCGCGCGAACAGAATCCGGACGCGGCCGCGCGCGCGCCGCGCGCGCTTTCGGTGAAGGCGGTGCTGTTCGATCTCGACGGAACCCTCGCCGATACCGCCCCCGATTTGGGCGCGGCGCTCAATCGTGTCCGCGCCGAGCGCGGATTGCTGCCATTGCCGCTGGCGCGCCTGCGCACCTATGCGTCGCACGGCGCGCGCGGGCTCATCGGGGCCGGATTCGCGATCACTCCGGAGCACGCCGACTACGCGGTGCTGCGCGACGCATTCCTGACGCAGTACGCGGCGGCGCTGTGCGTGGAGTCCCGGCTGTTCGACGACGTGAGCGCACTGCTCGACGCGATCGAGGCGCGCGAGCTCAAATGGGGCATCGTCACCAACAAGGCCACGCGGTACACCACTCCGCTGCTCGAAGCTCTCGGTCTTGCCGGACGCGCCGGCACGGTGATCTGCGGCGACACCACGCCGCACGCCAAGCCTCACCCCGCGCCGCTGCTCGCTGCCGCGGCAGCGCTTGCCGTCGACCCGATCGCATGCGTCTACGTCGGGGACGCGGAGCGCGACATCACCGCGGGCGTCGCGGCAAGGATGCGAACGCTGGTCGCTCGTTACGGTTACATCGAGCCGCGCGAGGCTCCGGAAGCCTGGCCCGCGGACGGGATGATCGATGCGCCGGCCGCGTTGCTCGACTGGCTGCCGACGCACCCGGCCCGCTGAGTCGGCACGTCAGCCCGTGCACTCGGCGGCGTTGACAAACAGTCACTCACCCCGCGCACGCGGCGGCGTTGACAAGCAGCCACTCCAACGACTTTCCGTCGCGGATTCCGGTGACGCGCACCGGTTGACTCGCCTGCAAGGGACGCACGATGGCGACGAGCATGTCGTCGATCGCGGCGAGCCCGATGCCGCTGGCGCTCGTCAGGCGGTCGCCGGCCTTCAATCCGAGCAACGACGCAAAACCGCTTTCGTCGCGGACAATGAGACCGGCGGAGCCCGGCGCAAAGAGGTTGTGCCACGTCTCCGGCCGCGCCGCCATGCCGCCCAGCAATTCGGCGTTGATCCGATAGACGGGCCCCTTGTATCCCGGCGGCGCGAAACACGCAGCGCGGCTCCGCGGCGCCGCGGGAGCCGCCGACGCATTGGCGTTGGAGGCCTCCGCAGTGGACGCGCGCAGCACGATGTCGCGCGTTTCGCCGCGGTCGCGAATCCGGACGCCGTCGGGCCGCACCGCTTCGAGCGTCACGTCCTTGGCAATCTCCTGCCCGGTCCGCGCAAGTACCGGACCGCGATCGGCGAGGCGAAACAAGGCATAGCCTTCCCCGTCGCGTCCTGCGAAGACGCCAAGCAGCCGCGTTTCGCCCTGCAATACGACGCCGCTGGTGGAGCCGGGCGGTGATGCCGTCGACCCGTCGACTCGACCGAATAGCGGGACCGCGACGATCGCCGCGGCCCATTGGTCGGAGGCCGCGGACACGGGCGCCACCGCGGGCGCCGGGCCGAACCAGCGCCAGCCCCAATGCGCCGCGACATAGGCGAGCAACATCGCCGCGACCAGCGTCGCAACGCCCGCGACAAGACGCCAAGGCAGCCGTGCAGCGGCGGAAGAAGAATCGGTCATGGATCGAGGTGCTGCGAGGGCCGATGCAGCCGCTCCCGTATAATTCGTGCCTGCTAAAATGAAACGCCCGCTTCGGCGTCGGACCGGCGTTTTGGTTACCCTGAAGTCGGTCCTGCGGCCTTTCCCGCCCGCTCGTGACAATGAATCCGCGTCTTTCACGCCTGCAGCCGTATCCGTTCGAGCGGCTGCGCCGATGGTTCTCTGGTGTCACGCCGAACCCGGCGCTCGCGCCGATCAACCTGTCGATCGGCGAGCCGAAGCATCCGACGCCCGCGCTGGTGCTCGATGCGTTTGCCGCGGGCGCGCCGGGGCTCGCGCATTATCCCACGACGATCGGAGTCCCCGCGCTGCGCGAGGCGATCGCCGGGTGGCTCGCGCGAAGGCACGGCCTGCCGGCGCTCGACCCGGCGACCCAGGTGCT